>JALYVC010000106.1 GCA_030853445.1 Actinomycetota bacterium
CTCGGCCCGAGCCCGCTCCAGCGCCGGGTGGGCGCGCAGGAGCCCGAGCGCCTCGGTGAGGGCCGCCTCGTCGTGGCGCAGGTCGCTGACGAGCAGCTGGCGCAGGCGGGCCCCTGCCTCGTCGGTCGTGGCCAGCGCGTGCAGCACGGGCAGGGTGCGCTTGGCCTCGCGCAGGTCGGTGCCGGGCGTCTTGCCCGTCTCGTGGCCCTGGGACGAGACGTCGATGAGGTCGTCGGCGAGCTGGAAGGCGACGCCCAGCTCCTCGCCGTACGACGTCACGAGGCCCACCACCTGCTCGTCGGTACCCCCGAACATCGCGCCGTAGCGCGCCGCGGTGGCGATGAGGGCGCCCGTCTTGTCGGCGAGGATGCCGAGGTAGTAGTCGACCGGGTCGGCGTCGGCGGGCGCCGGACGGTCGTCGCGAATCTGGCCCCCGCACAGGCGCACGAAGGTGTGGGCCTGGATCTTGACGGCCTCGGGGCCGAGGTCGGCGATGATCTCGGACGCCTTGCCGAAGAGCAGGTCCCCCACCAGGATGGCCGTCGAGTTGTCGTACAGCGCGTTGGCGCTGGGCACGCCCCGGCGCACGTCGGCCTCGTCCATGACGTCGTCGTGGTAGAGCGACGCGAGGTGAGTCAGCTCGACCCCGGCCGCCGCCGCCACGACGTCGTCGTTGATACCCGTGCCCAGCTCGGCCGCGAGGAGCGTGAGCAGCGGGCGCATCCGTTTGCCACCGGCCTCCGTGAGGTGACCGGAGGCCTGCGCGATGAGGGGGTCGTCGTGGTCGACGGTGCCCCTGATCAGCGCATCGACCCGGACGAGCCCGTCCTGCAGACGTTGGGCCAGGTCGGGCGTGACTCCGGGAAGAGCCAGCACGGGTGGGGTGGCTCCCGCCGGGGGCGAGCTGGTGGTCGACGTGCTCACGGGTGCTGCAACCGGGTCATCGCAGGAACAGCGACGCGTCGGAGGCCAGCTGCAGCAGCTGCGAGGGGAACACCCCGAGGACGAGGGTGAGGAGGGCGCCGAAGGTGATCGCCACGGTGGTCATCGCCGAGGGGCTCACCACGGCGACGTTGGCGCTGTCGCGGGTCGAGTCGGTGAAGTACATCAGCACGATCACCCGGACGTAGACGAAGACCGTGATGGCGCTGCAGAGCAGACCCACGATGACGAGCGTCGTGCCCATGCCGCCTGAGCGCAGCGCCGGCGCGAAGACGGCGAACTTCGCGGTGAAACCCGAGGTGAGAGGGATGCCGGCGAAGGCCAGGAGCAGGAACGCGAAGACCGCCGACGTCCATGGATGGCGCCGCCCGAGCCCGGCCCACTGTGACAGGTGGGTCGCCTCGGCTCCGTCGGCCCGCACGAGCCCGACGATGGCGAAGGCCGCGATCGTGGCCAGGCCGTAGGCCACGACGTAGAACATGACGCCGCTCACCCCGACCCGGTCGAAGGCGAGCACGCCGACCAGGATGAAGCCCGCGTGCGCGATCGACGAGTAGGCCAGCAGCCGCTTCATATCGGTCTGCGTGACCGACAGGACGGCACCGACCACCATCGTCAGGATCGCGATGGCCGCCACGGCCGGGGCCCACGTCCAGCGGTCGCCGGCGATGCCGACGTAGACCAGGCGCAGGATGGCTCCGAAGGCCGCGAGCTTGGTGGCGGCCGCCATGAAGCCGGTGACCGGGGTGGGTGCGCCCTGGTAGACGTCCGGGGTCCACGAGTGGAACGGCACCGCACCGACCTTGAAGAGCAGGCCGATCGCCACCAGCGCCACACCGGGCACGAGCAGCCCCTGCATCGGGGACTGCCCGGCGGAGATCGCGGCCGCGATCTCCGGCAGGTAGACCGAACCGGAGTAGCCGTAGAGCAGGGCTGAGCCGAAGAGGAAGAACGCCGACGAGAAGGCGCCCAGCAGGAAGTACTTCAGCGAGGCCTCCTGCGAGAGCAGGCGTCGGCGACGGGCCAGGCCGGTGAGGATGTAGAGCGGCAGCGACAGCACCTCGAGGGCGATGAACATCGTCAGGAGGTCACCCGCGGCGGGGAAGAGCATCATGCCGACGACGGCGAAGAGGGTGAGCGGGAAGACCTCGGAGGTCATGGCTCCGGCCTTCTCGGCCAGGGCCTCCCCCGCCGAGCCCGGCGTGGCCGAGCCCATCGGGGTGAAGGCGTCGGAACCCGTGCCGCCGAGGCGCTCCGCCATCGTCAGCACGCCGAGGATGGCGAAGACCAGGATCGCGCCCTGCAGGAAGAGGGCGGGGCCGTCGATGATGACGGCGCCGAGCACCGCCCCGCCCGCTGACTTCAGACCGGCGGTGGCGGTCTGGTGGTCGACCGAGATCAGCACGAGCACCACGAAGGACACGGCGAGGCCCAGCAACGCGAGACCGACCTGCACGGCATACCGGATGCGGCGGGGCACGAAGGCCTCGACCAGCACCCCAAGCAGCGCCGCACCGATGATGACGAGCATCGGTGCGAGGGCGCCGTAGTCGAGGGTCGCCGGGGTGAAGTCCGCGGTGGCGGCAGCGAGGGCGGCAGGCACCAGGGCGGGGGTCACTTGGAGGCTCCTTGCACCGGGTCGGCGACAGGCACGACGGGCAACGGGTCGGTGACCCCGACGTAGCTCAGGGTCGTCGTGATCGCCGGGTTGATGATGTCGGTCAGCGGCTTGGGGTAGAAGCCGAGGACGAGGAAGAGCGCGATGATCGGGGCCACCACCCATTTCTCCCTCGTGCCCAGGTCGGGGGTGGCCTCCAGGCCCTCGGGCGTCGGCCCGGTCATCATCTTCTTGTACATCAGCAGGATGTAGAGCGCGGCCAGGATGATGCCGACGGTCGCGATGATGGCTGGCGCCGGGTAGCGCTGGAACACGCCGACGAGGGTGAGGAACTCCGCGAGGAACGCCCCGAGCCCCGGCAGCGCCAGACCGGAGAGACCGGCGACGAGGAAGGACCCGGCGAGCACCGGGGTGATCCGCTGCCAGCCGCCGTAGTCCTCGATGCGCTTGCTCCCGCGCCGGCTGACGAGCATGCCGGCGAAGAGGAAGAGCGCGGCCGTCGTGAAGCCGTGGTTGACCATGTAGAGGGTGGACCCGGAGGCTCCGGTCGAGGTCATCGCGAAGATGCCGAGCACGATGAAGCCGAAGTGGCTGATCGAGGTGTAGGAGATCAGGCGCATGATGTCGGTCTGGCCGATGGCGAGCAGCGCGCCGTACAGCACCGAGACGACCGCGAGCGCGATGACCACCGGGGTCGCCCACTTGCTGGCCTCGGGGAACATCTGCAGGCAGAAGCGCAGCATGCCGTAGGTGCCGACCTTGTCGAGCACCCCGACGAGCAGCGTGGCTGTGGCCGGACGGGCCTCGGTCGCCGCGTCGGGCAGCCACGTGTGCACGGGGAACATCGGGGCCTTGACCGCGAAGGCGAAGAAGAAGCCGACGAAGAGCCAGCGACCGGTCTCGACCGACAGGGGCAGCCCGGTGAGCTTCTCGACGAGGAAACCGTCGACGCCCCCGGGGCCCTGCACGTAGAGCCCGATGACCGCGGCGAGCATGACGAGCCCGCCGAGCAGTGAGAAGAGCAGGAACTTGACGGCGGCGTACTGCCGACGCGCCCCCCCGAAACGCCCGATGAGGAAATACACCGGGATGAGCATCGCCTCGAAGAAGACGTAGAACAAGAAGACGTCGGTAGCGGCGAAGACGCCGACCATGAAGGTCTCGAGCACGAGCATCAGCGCGAAGTACACCTTCTCGCGCGAGGTGCCCTGCTCGTCCTGGGGCAGGTCACGGAAGGCCGCCAGCAGGCAGATCGGAGTGAGGATCACCGACATGAGGATCAGCGCGAGGGCGATGCCGTCGACCCCGAGGGCGTAGCTCACCCCGAACTGCGGGATCCACTCGTGCTGCTCCTGCAGCTGGAACTGTCCCGTGGTGCCGCTGGTGCGGAACTGCAGGGCGGCCAGCACGGAGACCACGAGGGTCACGAGCGAGAAGCCGAGGGCCACCTGCTTGGCCCGAGCCGCCAGCGAGTGTGGCAGCAGGAGCACCACGGCCGATCCCACCAGGGGGACGGCCCCCATGACGGTGAGGTAGGGGAAGGCGGACATCAGTTCATCACCCACAGGGCTCCGAGGACGACGACGACGCCGGCGAGCATCGTCAGGGCATAGGAACGGACGTAGCCGTTCTGGAGCTTGCGCACACGGGCCGAGGCGCCGCCGACCAGCGCGGCCAGACCACCGGCCGCCCCGTCGACACCACGGTTGTCCATGAAGACGAGCGATCGGGTCAGGTGGATCCCGGGGCGCATGAGCACGCCCTCGTTGATGGCGTCCTGGTAGAGGTCGCGGCGGGCGGCCTGCGTCAGCAGGTTCCCCTTCGGCATCACCACGGGTACGGCGTCGCGCAGGTAGCGCAGCCACGCGAGGCCGATGCCCGCGACGAGCAGCACGAGGGTCAGAACCGTGATGGCGATCGGCGCGAGCACATGGCTCTCCGTGGCCGCCTCCTGCACACCGAGGGCCGGGTTGAGCCACCCCGTGATGAGCCCGGTGGGCACGAGCACGACGCCGAGCAGGGCCGAGCCGACGGCCAGCACCATCATGGGGATGGTCATCGTCAGCGGCGACTCGTGCGGGTGGACGTCCTCGGTCCAGCGCTTCTTGCCGTGGAAGGTCATGAAGAACAGCCGCGACATGTAGAAGGCGGTGACGCCCGCCCCGATCATCGCGGCGAGACCGAAGACCCAGGGCCGCCAGCCCTCACCCACGAAGGCGGCCTCGATGATCGCGTCCTTGGTCCAGAAACCCGACAGCCCGGGGAAACCGATGATGGCCAGGAACCCGAGCCCGAAGGTGGCCCAGGTGATTCGCTGCACGGTCCAGAGTCCCCCGAACCGCCGCATGTCGACCTGGTCGTTCATGCCGTGCATGACCGACCCGGCCCCGAGGAACATCCCCGCCTTGAAGAACCCGTGGGTGAGCAGGTGGGCGATCGCGAAGGCGTAGCCGACCGGTCCGAGCCCCGCAGCGAGCATCATGTAGCCGATCTGGCTCATGGTCGAGGCCGCGAGGGCCTTCTTCATGTCGTCCTTCGCGCAGCCGACGACCGCTCCGAAGACCAGCGTGATCGCCCCGACGATGACTACGAGCAGCTGCGCGGCGGGCGCCCCCTCGAAGATCACGTGGCTGCGCACGACGAGGTAGACGCCGGCGGTGACCATGGTCGCCGCGTGGATCAGGGCCGATACGGGGGTCGGGCCGGCCATCGCGTCGCCGAGCCAGCTCTGCAACGGGAACTGCGCCGACTTGCCGCAGGCGCCGAGCAGGAGCATCAGGCCGATGGCCGTGAGAGCCGCCTGGCTCGCGCCTGCGGATGAGCCGGCGTTGACCGAGGCGAAGTCGACCTTCCCGAACTGGAAGAACATGAACATGATGGCGATGGACAGCCCGAAGTCACCGACGCGGTTGGCGACGAACGCCTTGTTGGCCGCGGTCGCGTAGGCCGGGTTGTAGTTCCAGAAGCCGATGAGCAGCCACGAGGCCAGGCCCACGCCCTCCCAGCCCACGTAGAGCAGCAGGTAGCTGTCCGCCGTGACGAGCAGGAGCATCGAGGCGACGAAGAGGTTGAGGTAGGCGAAGAAGCGGCGCTTGTCGGGGTCGTGCTCCATGTAGCCCAGCGAGTAGACGTGGATCAGCGACCCGACGAAGGTGATGAGCAGCACGAACACCATCGAGAGCGGGTCGAGCCGCTGGCCCGCGTCGAGGTTGAAGGACCCGACGTTGATCCACGAGAAGAGGTGGAGGTGCGCGGCCCGGTCGGCGTCGGCGCGACCGGCCATCGCGATGACCACGAGCAGGCCGACCACGAAGGACCCCCACGACAGCAGGGTCGCGAGGAG
>JALYVC010000131.1 GCA_030853445.1 Actinomycetota bacterium
CCACCGAGCCGGCCCGGCGGCTCGGCGTGAGGGCGGGAGCCCTCGTGCGGCTCGCCGCCTCGGTCCTCGGCGGAGGTGGTGGGGGCAAGGACGACCTCGCCCAGGGGGGCGGCACCGACCCGTCGAAGGTGTCAGAGGCGCTGGGGGCCGTCGAGATCGCGTTGCGTGAGCGCGGCTGACCCCGGGACGGCTGCGGGCGCGGCGCCCGCCTCCGTGCGCCCCGGGGTGCGGCTCGGGGTCGACGTCGGCAGCGTGCGGGTGGGGCTCGCCGCGAGCGACCCCTCCGGCCTGCTGGCCTCGCCGGTCGAGACGGTGGCACGCGATGCGAAGGAGCGCTCCGACCAGCAACGTATCGCCGTCGTGGCGAGCGAGCGCGAGGCCCTCGAGGTCGTCGTGGGGCTCCCGCTGTCGCTGTCGGGGCAGGAGGGACCGGCCGCGGTGACAGTCCGGGCATATGCCGCGGAGCTGGCCGAGCTCCTGGCCCCCCGGCCGGTTCGGCTAGTCGACGAGCGCTTGACCACGGTCGACGCGCACCGCACACTACGGACGAGCGGCGTGGCAGGACGAGCGCACCGTGCCGTGGTCGACCAGGCTGCAGCGGTGCTCATCCTGCAGGGCGCCCTCGACTCGGAACGGTCGACGGGTCGAGCCCCGGGGGAGCTTGTCAAGACCCGACGACGACGCCACAAGGCACGCGGATCGCGACCGGACGCCATGCCGGATCGCGGGCCCTCCCCGGACACGAAGGACCCGACACGATGATCGACCCCCGCGACCTCGACCCCGCGCGCGGTGGTCTCGACGCCCGTGCCTGGGGTGACGTCGAGTCGTCCCCTTCCTCCACGGACCTTGACACCACGGACGCTGGCGACCGCGGGCACGAGCAGTACGTCGACGAGCACCAGGTCGACGATCACGAGCTCGACGACCACCACGTCGAGGGGCACTACCTCGACGACCCCTCGCACGAGGCGCCCCTCGGTGGTGAGGAGGGCCTCTTCTTCGCTGACGGGCACGACCTCGATGACCCGGGCGCCGATGAGGGAGAGCACGACTCGTCCGGTGGCTCTCGGGGCCAGCGGGCCACCGAACGCCGTACGGCAGGCCGTCGGCGAGTGCGCGGCGCCATCGTCCTGCTGCTCGCTCTCGTGGTCGTGGCAGGGGCGGGTGTCGTCGCGTTCGGCAAGATCAAGCCCCTGCTCACGCTGAGCTCCGACAGCGGCGACTACCCGGGGCCGGGCACCGGGTCGGTGTCCGTCACCGTCAACGACGGCGACACCGCGACCGCGATCGGGACGACGCTCGAGAAGGCCGGCGTGGTCAAGACGGCGAAGGCCTTCGCCCAGGCGGCAGCGGCCGATCCCCAGGGCACCTCGATCCAGCCGGGGAAGTACGACCTGCGCTCGCAGATGACGGCGACCGGCGCCCTCGCCCTCCTCGTCGACCCCGCCAACCGGAGCGTGCCGCGGGTGACCCTGCGGGAGGGGCTCTGGAAGAGCGAGACCTTCGCGGCCCTGGCCAAGGCCTCGAACCTGCCGGTGTCCGACTACGTCAAGGCCGCCAAGGACAGCGCCGCCCTCGGTCTGCCGGCGGCGGCGAAGGGGAACGTCGAGGGCTGGCTCTTCCCGTCCACCTACGAGTTCCCCGAGGGCTCCACGGCGGCCGAGCAGCTGCAGACCATGGTCGCCAAGACCACCGAGGAGCTGACCTCGCTCGGGGTGGCCGACGGCGACGTCGAGAAGATCCTCACGGTCGCCAGCATCGTGCAGGCCGAAGGTCGGCGCGCCAAGGACCTGCCCAAGATCGCCCGCGTCATCGACAACCGGCTGGCGGTGCCGATGCGGCTGCAGCTCGACTCCACCGTCAGCTACGGCGTGCAGAAGCGGGCCCTCACGACGACCGACGCCGAGCGGGCCGCTACCAACGGCTACAACACCTACGCCCGCGCCGGCCTGCCGGTCGGTCCCATCAGCAACCCGGGAGCAGCGGCGATCGAGGCCGCGCAGGCGCCGGCTGACGGCCCCTGGATCTACTTCGTCGCCGTCAACCCCCAGACCGGTGAGACGAAGTTCGCCACGACGGCGGCCGAGCACGCGGCCAACGTGGCGCAGTTCCAGAAGTGGTGCTCCGACCACCCGGGCTCGTGCTGACCGGTCACCACAGCGCCGTCCTCGGGTCACCCGTCTCGCACTCGCTCTCACCGGTGCTGCACCGGGCGGCCCATGCGGCGCTGGGACTGCGGGGGTGGACCTACGTGGCCACCCGGGTGGAGGCGTCCGAGCTCGCGCAGCACGTGGGTCGTCTGGGTGACGACTGGGTGGGCCTCTCCCTGACCATGCCGCTGAAGGAGGCAGCCCTCGCCGTCGCCGGTGGGGTCTCCGCGCTGGCCCTGGCGACCGGTGCGGTCAACACGCTGGTGCGGCGGCCACCGGCCGAGGCGGCAGACGGCGACGAGCAGCGGTCACCCTGGTGGGGTGACAACACCGACGTCCACGGTCTCGTGGCCGCCCTGGCCGAGGCGGGGGTCGACCGCGCCGACCACGTCGTGGTGGTCGGCTCAGGAGCGACGGCGCGGTCGGCCGTCGCCGCCGCGAGCGCCCTCGGCGCAGG
>JALYVC010000164.1 GCA_030853445.1 Actinomycetota bacterium
GTGTGGCCTCGTGCCGCCCGCCGGCCGGCACGAGCGCCGGCGTGGGCTCGATGGCGGGCTCGGGGTCACGGGCCGTGTCGGCCTCGGCCTGGGCCCGGTCCTGCTCAGCAGCGAGGGACGCTGCGGCGGCGTTGGTCGCGGCCGCCCGCTCGCTGCTGGGCGAGCCACCCCGCAGCTCGACGTGGGGAAGGAAGATCACCACGAGGAACGAGGCCGCGAGGATGAAGGTGGCGACGAAGAAGACCGTCGACATCGCGCTCGAGAAGCCCACGAGGAACGGGTGGGCGATGGTCGGGTCGAGCCCGCTGAGGAACGACGTGTCGCTCAGCGCCCCACCCATGCTGCCACTCTGCTGCTGGGCGAGGAAGGCCTTGGTCGGGCCGGTCGCGTTCGCCGCGGCCTGCTGGAAGCCAGGGGTCGTGGCGGCGGTCTGGTAGGCCGAGCTGATCTTGTCACCGGCCGTGGAGAAGAGGATCGACAGGAACACGGCGGTGCCGAGCGTGCCACCGATCTGGCGGGTGAAGGTCGCCGACGAGGTGGCCACGCCGATGTCGCGCGGGCTCACGGCGTTCTGCACGGCGAGGGTCAGCGGCTGGAAGTTGAAGCCCAGCCCGACGCCGAAGAAGACCATGATCGCCATGGTGATCGGCAGCGCGGTGTCGGCGCCGACGAAGTGGAAGGCGAACATGGCGCCCGTGAGCAGACCGGTACCGATGATCGGGTAGCGGCGGTAGCGACCGGTGCGCGAGATCAGCTGACCCGACAGGATCGAGCCGAACATGATGCCCAGGGTCAGCGGCAGCAGGAGCAGGCCCGCCTCGGTCGGCGAGGCGCCCTTGACGATCTGCAGGTAGAGCGGCAGCGCGGCGAGACCACCGAACATGCCCATGCCGATGAAGATCGAGGCGATGGACGAGACCCCGACGGTGCGGATCGCGAAGAGTCGCAGGGGGATCAGGGCCTCCTCCTTCATGGCCCGCTCGACGAGCACGAAGCTGATGATGCCGGCGACGCCGACGACGTACATCGCGATGGAGCCTGCGGAGGCCCAGCCCCACTCGCGGCCCTGCTCGGCGACGATCAGCAGCGGCACGAGGGCGACGCTGAGGGCGACGGCACCCCACCAGTCGACGCGGTGGTTTCGGCGCTCGTGCTTCAGGTGCAGGGTGCGGGTCACGACGAACAGCGCGGCGATGGCGATCGGCACGTTGACCAGGAAGACCCAGCGCCAGCCGGTGATGCCGAGGATCGTGGTCTGGCCGGCGAAGAAGCCGCCGATGACCGGGCCGAGGACGCTCGACGTGCCGAAGACGGCGAGGAAGTAGCCCTGGTACTTCGCGCGCTCACGCGGCGACACGATGTCGCCGATGATCGCCAGCGACAGCGAGAAGAGACCGCCGGCGCCGAGGCCCTGCACGGCGCGGAAGCCGGCCAGCATGCCGATCGAGGTCGAGAGGGTGCACAGCATCGACCCGATGGTGAAGAGCGAGATGGCCAGCAGGAAGAACTGCTTGCGGCCGTACATGTCGGAGAGCTTGCCGTAGAGCGGCGTGACGATCGTCGAGGTGATGAGGTAGGCCGTGGTCACCCACGCCTGGGCCGAGAGGCCGTGCAGGTCGTCGGCGATGGTGCGGATCGAGGTCGCGACGATGGTCTGGTCGAGTGCCGCCAGGAACATCCCCATCATCAGGCCGACGAGGATGGTCAGGATCTGGCGGTGGGTCAGGACGCCGTCGTCGGGTTCGGCGATCCCGGCCGAGGCGGGTGTGGGGGTGGCTGCTGCCATGTCAGTGCTCCTGCGGGTGCGTGGTGTGGTGCGTGCTGGGCGAGGAAGGAACGAGGGTGTGCGAGCCGGCCGGGTGCAGGCCGAGCTCGGTCTTGAAGGAGGCGCAGGCATCGCCGAAGCGGTCGAGGTGGGTGAGGAAGGAGGTGGCCTCGGCCTCGCTCCATCCCGCGAGCATGTGCTCGAACCACTGACCGCGGCTGGCGATGAGGTCGTCGATGACCTGTCGGCCGGTCGGGGTGAGCGACAGCAGCTGCGCGCGGCCGTCGTCGGGGTCGTGGATCTTCTCGACCAGGCCGACCTGCACGAGGTGCGTGACCTGCCGGCTGACGGTCGAGACGTCGGAGTGGATGCTCTCGGCGAGCGACGAGACGCGCTGAGGCTCGTGGGCGAGGGTGAAGAGGGCGGAGAAGTGCGAGTGGTCGAGCCCGGGCACGTCGGTGACGGTCGTCAGCGGCATGTGGCTGCGCATGGACGTGAGGATCTTCACGACCCGCACGATGGTGCTCGAGAGCGCACTGGCGGTCTCGGGGGTGACGCTCATGGGTGGCAGGCTCCGCGGCATACGTGGCAAGTTGTGTGGGACATGCAACTATGACACAGATCGGTTGCATGCGCCAAGCAACTATCGTGACCACCTCGCCTCCGGTGTGACGTCGCTCGGTCCTGGTCCTTACGCTGGAGTCATGGCCACCGCCCCCGCTCCGGCGTCCCAGGCCGCCCGGGCCCCCCGCGCGGCGGGGCCCGCGCCCGTCGTCGTGCCGGTGCTCGGGATCACGCTCGTGGCCCTTCTTGCCACTTCCCTGGCCGTCGTCATCGGCGGTGCGGCCACAGCGGCCGTCGCCGGGCTGCAGGACCCGGGCGCCGTCGTGCGCTGGGGTCTCCCGCTCGTGCGGGTGGTGCACGACCTCGCCGCCTCACTGACGATCGGTCTGCTCCTCGTCGGGGCGCTGCTGCTCCCGGGCACGACGGCCTCCAAGGGCCGAGGGACACCGCCCACCATGTTGCGAGCGGGACGGCTCGCGATGTGGTCCGGTGGCGTGTGGGTCGTCGCCGGGCTGGTGGGCGTGGTGCTCGGCTTCGCCGACGCCGCTGGCACCCCCCTCGACAGCCCGGTCTTCCTGTCGCAGCTGCAGACCTTCGTGTGGCAGCTCGAGACGTTGCGGGTGGGCGTCATCAGCTCAGCGCTCGCCGCCGTCGCTGCCACCATCGCGGGCGTCGCCCTCACCCGCAAGGGGCTCGCGACCGCCGCGTTCGTCGCGGTGGGTGCCATGCTGCCCCTCGCCCTCGCCGGGCACGCCGCCGGTGGTAGCGACCACGAGACCGCGGTCAACACCATCGCCTTCCACCTCGTGGGGGCGAGCCTGTGGGTGGGTGGGCTGCTCGCCCTCGCCGTGCTCCGTCCGCTGCTCGGCAAGCGTCTCGCACCGGTCGTCGCGCGGTACTCGGCCCTCGCTCTGTGGTGCTACGTCACCGTGCTGGTCTCGGGGGTGGCGAGCGCGTGGCTGCGCCTCGGGAGCGTGGCCGGGCTGGCGACGTCGTACGGCGCGCTGATCGTGGTCAAGGCGGTGGCCCTCGTCGTGCTTGGCGTGCTCGGCTGGCACCAGCGGCGCCGGGTGGTCGACCGGCTCGCGGTCGACCCGACGTCGCGGGCGCTCTTCGCGTCGATGGCGCTGGTCGAGCTCGCGGTCATGGGGGTGGCCTTCGGCTTCGCGACGGCGCTGGCCCGCAGCGCCCCACCGGTGCCCGACACCCTGCCGCCGCTGGATCCCGCCCAGGGCCTCACCGGATACCCCGCACCCCCGGCACCCGTGGGCCTCAGCTGGCTCTCGTTGTGGCGGTTCGACTGGCTCTGGGGGGTGTTGGCGGTGGTGGCTGTGGCGGTCTACGTCGTCTGGGTGGTGCGGCTGCACCGCCGCGGCGACCGGTGGTCGGTGCTGCGCACGGGCTCGTGGGTGCTCGGCTGGGCCGTCGTGGTGTGGACGGTGTGCGGACCGCCCGGAGTGCTGGGGCGGGTCTCCTTCTCCTGGCACATGATCGAGCACATGGTGCTCGCCATGCTGGCGCCCGTCTTCCTCGTGCTGGCCGCGCCGGTGACCCTGGGGCTGCGGGGCATGTCGCCGCGTCGTGACGGAAGTCTCGGGCCGCGCGAGCTGCTGCTCGGGATGGTGCACTCGCGGTTGCTCCGGGTGCTCGGCAACCCGGTCGTCGCGGCCGTGCTGTTCTTCGCCAGCCTCGCGGTCTTCTACTACTCGCCGCTCTTCGGGCTGGCCCTCGAGACCCACACGGGTCACGTGCTGATGGTCGCCCACTTCTTGCTCACGGGCTACCTCTTCGTGTGGGTGCTCGTGGGGGTGGACCCCGGACCGCCGAAGTGGTCGGCACCGATGCGGCTGGTCATCCTGCTCGTGACGATCTCGTTCCACGCCTTCTTCGGGGTCTCGCTCATGACGGGCACGACGCTGCTGGCCCCCGACTTCTTCCAGACGGTGCAGATCCCGTGGGTGCCCGACGTGCTGGCCGACCAGCAGCTCGGCGGCTCCTACGCCTGGGGTATCGGCGAGGTGCCGACCCTGCTGCTGGCGATGCTCGTCGTCGCGGCCTGGGTGCGCAGCGACGCCGCCGAGACGCGGCGCGGCGACCGGCAGGC
>JALYVC010000176.1 GCA_030853445.1 Actinomycetota bacterium
CCTCTCGGCGTGCAGCAGCAGCACGGGCACAGGCACGGCATCGGGTAGCGCTGGCGGTGGCGGCGCCGCGACCGGCCAGGTGACGCTCGGGTCGAACCAGTCCGACGCCGTCCCGAAGGCAGCCGTCCAGTCGGTGATGGACGCGTTCGGGAAGGCCAACAGCGGTCTGTCGGTCAAGATCAACACGATCGACCACAACTCGTTCCAGGAGAACATCAACAACTACCTTCAGGGCTCGCCGGACGACGTCTTCTCGTGGTTCTCCGGCTACCGGATGCGCTTCTTCGCCGCGCAGGGTCTCGCTGGTGACATCAGCGACGTCTGGGCGAGCAAGACCGACATGACCGACGCCCTCAAGACCGCCTCGACCGGTGACGACGGCAAGCAGTACTTCATGCCGTCGACCTACTACCCCTGGGGCGTCTTCTACCGCAAGAGCCTCTGGGCGTCGAAGGGCTACGAGGTCCCGAAGACCCTCGACGAGCTGGTGACCGTCAGCAAGAAGATGCAGAAGGACGGCCTGGCCCCGATTGCTTTCGGCGACAAGGACGGTTGGCCCGCGATGGGCACCTTCGACCAGCTGAACATGCGGGTCAACGGCTTCGACTACCACGTCAGCCTCATGGCCGGCAAGGAGGACTGGAGCAGCGACAAGGTCAAGAAGGTCTTCGACACCTGGCGCGGCCTGCTGCCCTACCACCAGACCGACTCGCTCGGACGCACCTGGCAGGAGGCGGCCCAGAGCCTGCAGCAGAAGAAGTCGGGGATGTACGTCCTCGGAGCCTTCGTGGCCCAGCAGTTCACCAAGGGTGCGGAGCAGGACGACCTCGACTTCTTCACCTTCCCCGAGATCGACTCCACCATCGGCGCTGACGCGATCGAGGCGCCCATCGACGGCTACATGATGGCCGCCTCACCCAAGAACGAGGCCGGCGCCCGGAAGCTGCTCGCCTTCCTCGGCTCGGCCGACGCCCAGAACCTCGCGGTCAAGGCCGACCCCAGCGTCATCGCCACGAGCAGTGCCGCCGACACCGGGGCGTACACCGCGCTGCAGAAGAAGTCGGCCGAGTTCGTCAAGTCGGCCAAGAACATCGCGCAGTTCATGGACCGCGACACCCGTCCCGACTTCGCCTCGACCGTGATGATCCCGGCCATCCAGAGCTTCCTGAAGGCTCCCACCGAGATCGACTCGCTGGTGTCGAGCATCCAGAAGCAGAAGCTCAGCATCTTCACCAGCTGACATGGCCATCGTCGCAGCGGACACCGCCTCTTCGAAGGCCCCGAAGACCCCGCGCAAGCGCTCGCGCTACAAGGGGCTCAACCACCTGAGCGGGGTCGACCGCATCGTGGTCTCGCTCATGGTGGGGATCCCCACGTTCCTGGTGGTCGCCCTCGTGTGGTTCCCCGCCGTCGGCTCCGTGCTGCTGTCGTTCACCAACTGGAACGGCATCGGCAACGTCAGCCGGGCCAAGTGGGTCGGCCTGACCAACTACGAGAACGTCGTGACGATCTACCCGCCCTTCTGGCCGGCGGTGCAGCACAACCTCATCTGGTTCGCCGTGATGTTCCTGATCGCGACCCCGCTGGGGATGCTGCTCGCCGTCCTGCTCGACCGCGAGCTCAAGGGTGGCCGCATCTACCAGACCGCGTTCTACCTGCCGGTCGTGTTGTCCCTGGCCCTCGTCGGCTTCATCTGGCAGCTGATCTACAGCAAGGACCAGGGTCTGCTCAACGCGGTCACCGGCTCCACCATCGACTGGTACGGCGACCAGAGGTACAACCTCGGGGCGGCCCTGATCGCCTCGAGCTGGCGACAGGTCGGGTACATCATGTTGCTCTACCTGGCCGGTCTCAAGGGCGTCGACCCGACGCTGCGCGAGGCGGCCAAGGTCGACGGGGCCAGCGAGACCACGACGTTCTTCCGCGTGATCTTCCCGGTCATGGCGCCGATCAACATCATCGTCCTGGTCGTCACGGTCATCGAGTCGCTGCGGGCCTTCGACCTCGTGTGGGTCATCAACAAGGGCCGAAACGGGCTCGAGCTGATCTCGACGCTGGTGACCCAGAACATCGTGGGGGAGGCGAGCCGGATCGGTTTCGGCTCGGCCCTCGCAACGTTCATGCTCCTCGTCTCGTCGGTCTTCGCCGTCATCTACCTGCGCATCGTCATGAGGGAGGAACGATGACCACCGCCACCAGCACCACCGTGGGCACTCCGCAGGACCGGGTCGCCAGGGTGGTTCCGACGGCCCGTAAGACCCGCAGCATCGGTCGGGTCCTGCTCTACGCCTTCCTCACGGTGATGGGCCTCGTCTGGGTCTTCCCCGTGGCCTTCGCCGTCGTCAGCTCGTTCCGCGACTACTCCTACACGGCCCGCAACGGCTACGTCTCCTTCGGGGGCTTCACCCTCTCCAACTACGTCAACGCCTGGCAACAGGCCAACTTCGGCCACACGCTCGTCAACTCGCTGATCATCACGGTGCCGGCCGTCCTGCTCACGCTCTTCCTGTCGTCGTGCATCGCCTTCGTCGTGGCGAGGTTCACCTTCAAGTTCAACCTCGCGCTGCTCGGGCTCTTCACGGCGGCCAACCTGCTCCCGCCGCAGGCCCTGCTCATACCGGTCTTCCGGATGTTCCGGGCGATCTCGGTGCCCTTGTGGATGAGCGACTCGGGCACCCTGCTCAACAGCTACTGGGGCCTCATCGCGGTCAACGTCGCCTTCCAGACCGGCTTCTGCGCCTTCGTGCTCAGCAACTACATGAAGACGCTGCCGCGCGAGCTCTACGAGTCGGCCGTCATCGACGGGGCAGGGGTGCTGCGGCAGTTCTTCCAGCTCACCCTGCCGCTGTGTCGTCCTCCGCTCGCGGCCCTGGCGACCCTCGAGGTCACCTGGATCTACAACGAGTTCTTCTGGGCGACAGTGCTTCTGCAGTCCGGGAGCAAGTACCCCATCACCAGCTCGCTCAACAACCTGCGCGGCCAGTTCTTCACCGACAACAACCTCGTCGCGGCCGGGTCGGTGGTCGTGGCGCTGCCGACGCTCATCGTCTTCTTCGCTCTGCAGAAGCAGTTCGTCTCCGGCCTCACCCTCGGAGCCACCAAGGGCTGACTCGCCGAACGCGCAGGCGGCGGCGGCGGCGCAACGCCTGGGCCAAGGCAGGACGAGGGCGCCCTGCGCAGACGGGGGGTCGGGTGACCACATAGCGTGGGGGAGTGACGGCCCCCGCGACTCCCACACCCTCCCAGCTGCGCCGGGCCCTGGCCCGGGCCCGCGACGGAAAAGCCCTCGACGCCGCTGAGGCGCAGGTGCTGCTCCACGCCCGGGGTGACGACCTGCGTGCGCTGTGCGAGCCAGCCACCCGGGTGCGGGACGCAGCCATGGTCGCCGCCGGGCGCCCCGGCGTGGTCACCTACTCCCGCAAGGTCTTCGTGCCCCTGACCCGGCTGTGCCGCGACCGTTGCCACTACTGCACGTTCGCGACCGTGCCGCACCGTCTCCCGGCTGCGTACCTCAGCCCCGACGAGGTCCTCGACATCGCTCGCGCGGGAGCCGCGCAGGGGTGCAAGGAGGCGCTCTTCACGCTCGGTGACCGTCCCGAGGAGCGCTGGCCCGCGGCACGCGAGTGGCTCGACGCGCACGGTTACGACGACACGCTGTCCTACGTGCGGGCCATGGCCATCCGGGTCATCGAGGAGACCGGCCTGCTGCCGCACCTCAACCCCGGCGTCATGACCTGGTCGGACCTGCAGCGGCTCAAGCCCGTGGCGCCGTCGATGGGCATGATGCTCGAGACGACCTCGACCGCGATCTTCACCGAGCCGGGTGGTGCGCACTACGGTTCCCCCGACAAGGACCCCGCCGTGCGGCTGCGGGTGCTCGAGGACGCCGGCCGGGTCGGCGTGCCCTTCACCACCGGCATCCTCGTCGGTATCGGCGAGACCTACGCCGACCGCATCGAGTCGATCCTCGCCATCCGTCGCGTGGCACGCGAGTACGGCTCGGTGCAGGAGGTCATCGTCCAGAACTTCCGGGCCAAGGACGACACCGCCATGCGCTCGACGGTCGACACGGAGGGCGAGGAGTTCCTCGCCACGGTCGCGGTGGCCCGGCTGCTGCTCGGCCCGTCGGTGACGCTGCAGGTGCCGCCCAACCTCTCGGCCCCCGACGAGATCGGCCCGCTGCTGGCGGCCGGGGTCGACGACTGGGGCGGCGTCTCGCCGGTCACCCCCGACCACGTCAACCCCGAGCGGCCGTGGCCGCAGGTCGCCGACCTAGCTGCCTGGACGGCCGAGCACGGGCTCGAGCTGCGCGAGCGGCTCACGGTGCACCCGCGCTTCGTGCGCGGCAGCCTCGAGCGAGACGAGCCATGGGTCGACCCGCGGTTGGTGCCGGCCCTGCGTGCGCTGGCCGACCCCGCCA
>JALYVC010000178.1 GCA_030853445.1 Actinomycetota bacterium
AGCAGGACGTGGGGGTGACTCGCCGGTACGCCGGTGCGGGTCCGCAGGCTCAGGCCTGGGCGCCGGCGATGAAGGTCACCGCGTCCTGCACCGTCTTGAGGTTCTTGACCTCGTCGTCGGGGATGCGCACGCCGAACTTCTCCTCGGCGTTGACGACGATGGTCATCATCGACAGCGAGTCGATGTCGAGGTCGTCGGTGAAGGACTTGCCCGCCTCGACCTCGCTGGTCTCGATGCCGGTCTCCTCGTTGACGATCTCGGCCAGACCCTCGAGGATCTCCTGCTCGCTCTGCGCCATGTGGTGTCTCCTTGGGTTGCGCGCCCCACGCGGTGGTGCGGGGCGTCGTGTGTGGTGGGTGTCCCGTTTCGACCCGCGGGACGCGGGAGCTTGCACACGGTCCACCGTATGCCGGTGGGTCGCCTGCTCACGGCAGGACGACCACCTGCGCGGCGTAGACCAGCCCGGCACCGTAGCCGATCTGCAGGGCGAGGCCGCCGCGGGGGACCTCGCCCTGACGGATCATGCGCTCGGTGGCGAGCGGGATCGAGGCGGCCGAGGTGTTGGCCGTCTCGGCGATGTCTCGGGCCACCGGGATGTCGGCCGGCAGCTTGAGCTGTTTGACCATCGCGTCGATGATGCGCATGTTCGCCTGGTGCGGCACGAAGGCGTCGAGGTCGTCGATGGTGATGCCCGCGGCGTCGATGGCCTGTCGGGCGACGGGGGCCATGCCCCACACCGCCCACCGGAAGACCGTCTGCCCGGCCATGGTGAGGACCGCACGCGACGACGAGGGGGTGCCGTGGGCATCGAGGTACGGCTCACGCTGGCGGATCGCCTCCCAGTGCGCGCCGTCGGAGCCCCACACGGTGGGGCCGATGCCGGGCGTGTCGGACGGACCCACGACCGCGGCGCCGGCGCCGTCGCCGAAGATGAAGGCGCTACCGCGGTCGTCGTAGTCGGTGAAGTCGGAGAGCTTCTCGACGCCGATGACGAGCACGTGCTCGGCGCTGCCACCACGCACCATGTCGTTGGCCAGGGAGATGCCGTAGCAGTAGCCGGCACAGGCCGCAGAGACGTCGAAGGCCGGACACTGCACCCCCAGCCGTTCGGCGAGCATCGGTGCGGCGGCAGGGGTGCTGAGCAGATGGGTGACCGTGGCGATGATGATGGCCCCCACCTGCGAGGGCTCGAGGCCGGCCATGGCGAGGGCCTCGCGCGCAGCGTGCTCGGCCATGTCGACGACCGACTCGTCACGGGCCGCCATGCGACGGCTGATGATGCCGGAACGCTCGCGGATCCACTGGTCCGAGGAGTCGATGCGCTCCACGAGCTCGGAGTTCGGCACAGCCCTCTCCGGGCGGTAGCCCCCCACCCCGAGGATGCGGGCGTAGCGCGACCCGCCGGGGGCGCTGAGCACGCCGGTGCCCTTGGGCTGGGGGGCGCTGCGGGTCTGGGTCATCGGCTGTCCTCGGTGCTGGAGCGGGTGGGTCGGCAGCGACGCAGGCGTCAGGCGCGGTGGGCCGCGACGAGGTCTCGGGCGGCCCCGAGGTCGTCGGGGGTCTTGAGGGCGACCAGCTCGACGCCTCTCATGGCCCGCTTGGCGAGGCCGGTGAGGGTGCCTGCCGGGGCCAGCTCGAGCAGACCCGTGACGCCCATCGCGACCATGGTCTGCATGGTGAGGTCCCACCGCACCGGGTTGCTCACCTGGCTGACCAGCCGGGCCAGGGCATCGGCGCCGGTGACGACGGGCGCCCCGTCGGCGTTGGACAGCAGCGTGACCGCCGGCTCGGAGGGCACGACCTGCATGGCGGCCTCTTCGAGCGCGTCGACCGCCGGGGCCATGTGGTGGGTGTGGAAGGCGCCGGCGACCGAGAGGGCAATCACGCGCGCCTTGGCCGGGGGGCCGGCGGCCAGCGCGGCCAGCTGCTCGGTGGTGCCGGCGGCGACGACCTGCCCGGCGCCGTTGGCGTTGGCCGGGGTGAGCCCGTGCCGCTCGAGCGACTCCAGCACCTCGGTGGGGTCGCCGCCCAGCACCGCGCTCATGCCGGTGGGCGTGACCGCGCTGGCTGCAGCCATGGCCCGGCCGCGCACGCCGACGAGGTGGATGGCGTCGGTCGGCGTCAGCACCCCCGCGCCGACGGCTGCGGTGAACTCGCCCACCGAGTGACCGGCGAGCACCCCGGTCGACGTGGTGAGCGTCGGCCCGACCCCTTTGGAGCCGTCGGCGAAGAGCGCGTCGAGCGTGAGCAGCCCGGCTGCGACGATCAACGGCTGGGCCACCGCGGTGTCCTTGAGGGTGTCGGCGTCGCTCGTCGTGCCGTGGGCCACGAGGTCGGTGCCGAGCGAGGACGACCAGCCGGCCAGCCGCTCGCGAAGGCCGTCGATCTCGAGCCAGGGGGAGAGGAAGCCGGGAGTCTGGGAGCCCTGTCCGGGGCACACGATGGCGAGCACGGGTCAAGCCTGTCGGGTACCTGCTGAGTCCGACGGCGACGAAGCCCACGAACTATCATCCGATCTTTTGGAGGATTCCTCCAAGGGATCGGCAGAGCTGCCGGGTAGAACGGACTCAGCGCCCCGTCCGGCTACCCCGGCGCGCCAGGGTCGCGGCTCGGGCTCCGACAGCCGCCCGACCGCCAGGGCGACGCGCACGGTGAAGGCCTCGCGAGGGGTGGTGAGGTCGTATCCGACGATCTCGGCGACCCGGCCGAGCCGGTAGCGCACGGTATTGGGGTGCACGAAGAGCGCCCGCGCCGTGGCCTCGAGCACGCCGCCGGTCTCGAGGAACACGGTGACCGTGCGCAGCAGCGCCGGGTGCTGCTCGAGCGGGTGGTGGACGCGGTTGACCAGCGTCCGGCGGGCCGGGCCGTCGCCCTGCAGGACCCGCTCAGGCAGCAGGTCGTCGGCGTGCAC
>JALYVC010000218.1 GCA_030853445.1 Actinomycetota bacterium
GCTCGGGGGCGCCCAGACCTCCTCGCGCGTGCGGGGCGCGTCGTCACTGCGCCAGGCCTCGACCCGGCGCGTGCAGGGGCGGGTGTTGCTCGTCGGCGACGCCGCCGGCTACGTCGACGCCCTGACCGGTGAGGGCATCGCCCTCGGGCTGGCCCAGGCCCGCGCGGCCGTGCGGGCCGTCGTGGCCGGCGACCCCCCGTCGTACGACGCCTCCTGGCGAGCGCTGACCCGTCGGCCCGACGCCCTGACCGCCGGCCTGCTGCGGGTGACCCGCCCGGCTTGGGGCCGGCGGCTGCTGGTGCCCGCGGCGGCCACGGCGCCCTGGGTCTTCCGGGGCGTGGTCGACTCGCTCGCGGGCGCACGCACCGACGTGGTGGTGCCATGAGCGCCGCCCCCCTCGCTCCCTCGGGCACCGCACACGTCGACGGTGACGAGCTCGTCGTGCTGCTCGACGACGACGGCCGTCCGGTCGGCACCCGCACCAAGCTCGAGGTCCACGGTGCCGACACCCCGCTGCACCTGGCCTTCTCGTGCCACGTCGTCGTCGACGGGGGCGTGGTGCTCACCCGCCGCGCCGCCGTCAAGCGCACCTTCCCCGGCGTCTGGACCAACGCGTTCTGCGGCCACCCGCTCCCCGGGGAGCGGCTGCGTGACGCGGTGCACCGCCGGGCCCGTCACGAGCTGGGGCTGCAGGTCAGCGACCTGCGGCTCGTGCTCCCCGGCTTTCGCTACCGCGCCGAGGCCGGCGGACTGGTGGAGCACGAGTGGTGCCCGGTGCTGGTGGCCAGGGCCGCGTCAGTCGACGACCTCGACCTCGACCCCGGTGAGGTCGACGAGACCGCGGTGGTGACGTGGGAGGAGCTGGTACGGCGCGCCGCCGACGACCCGTCGCTGTCCCCGTGGGTGCGCGAGCAGGTGCCCCTGCTGGCCGCCCTCGGCGCGGAGCCCGACCGGTGGCCCGAGGCCGACCCCGTCCGGCTGCCCCCCGCCCTGACCTGGTGACCCGCTGACGCCGCCGGACACGCTGGCGTCGTGACGGGCAGCTCGGCCTCCAGGGCGTCATTCGGGCACCGGTGCCGCAACCAGGCAACGTCGGGTGCGAGCGCCTCCACCGGGCGACGTCGACTGCGAGCGCCTCCACGAGGCGACGTCGGTGGGGTCAGGTGGTCAGAGCTCGACCTTGTCGGAGTCGCCGCCGTCCGGCGTGTTGCCGGTGACCCGCGCCTTGAGCATCGAGGCGAGCATCTTGACCTTCCCCGGGCTCTCCCAGTACTGCGCCGAGCCGGCCTCGACCTGGAGGACGACGACGTCGGGGTCGTGCTCGCCGTCGGGGAACCACGCCTCGGCGAAGGTGTTCCACAGCTCGGCCTTCTTCGCATCGTCCGTGACGACTCGGGCGCTGCCGGCGAGGGACAGCCACGAGGTGTCACCCGAATAGGAGACGTTGACCGTCGGGGTCGCCTCGATGTGCTGGGCGGTGTGCGAGGTGCGGCCCACGAGGAACCACGCGTCACCGTCGAACTGAGCCTGCTGGGTCGTCATCGGCGTGCTGTGCAGCGAGCCGTCCTCGGAGACGGTGGTCAGCATGCAGGTACGCACCGACTCCATGATCGTGCGGATGGGGTTGAGGTCGTCGCTCACGAGAGCTCCTTCGGACGCAGGGGGAGCCGAGGCTCCGTCGGACATGACACCCCTACCCGCTGGGCTGGCCGTGACACCTCAGCTGTCCCGCAGGGCCTCGACGAGCTCGGCAGTGGTCATCGTCGAGCAACCCGTCACACCGATCTCCCGGGCCCGCTCCAGCACGGCGTCCTCGGTCCAGTCCTCGTCGTCCCGGCTGCGACCCCCTCGCGCAGCGCCTCGTACATCTCGGGGTCCTTGACCGACGGGCCGGGCTCGTCGACCTGGGCACGGCACGCGCCCCTGCGTGAGGTGGGCTGGCCGTAGGCGCCCGTCCCCCACCCCCGAGGTCCATGCCCGGGCACGGTCGCGGCCCTCGTGAGAGGGTCGGGCCTCAGAGGTAGGTCAAGCAGCGGGAAGGAGGTGGCCATGACCGACGACCCCACCGACCCGGCCCGTCACCCCTCGTCCGTGGTCAGCTGCCCGGCGTGCGCAGGAGGGGTGCTGACCACCTACGACGGCGAGCGCCTGGCCGGGTGCGGGGCCTGTGGTCACCGGGTCCACCCCAGCCTTCTCGCCGAGGCCCTGTGGCTGCAGGGCGAACGGCGGCTCCTCGACGCCCGGCTCGGCTGGGTCGAGAGCCGGATCGCCGTCGGCGACACTGACCCCACCGGCTGGACCCGGCCGGGCTCGGCCCCGCCC
>JALYVC010000228.1 GCA_030853445.1 Actinomycetota bacterium
GCCATCACGCGCTGCCCGGCCCCCACGATGAGGTCACGCTCCGCAGTGCTGGCGTCGTGCTCCAGGGGGGCGAGCAGGCCGCCGACGTCGGCGCCCCGTTTGGCCCGGTCGGTGACGTCGAGCAGTCGCTGCTCGAGGCGCACCAGCTGCTGGCGGGCGGCGTCGCGGCCGGCCCCCGAAGGCGCCAGCCCCACCTGGTCGCGCACCCGCTCGATCGTCTGTCGCACGTCGGTGAGGCGCGTGCCGACCTCAGCGCCCGAGGGCTCGAGGCTCAGCCGGGCCCGCAGCGACGACGTCATCGCGTCGAGGAGGCGGCAGGCCTCGGGCAGCGAGAGGGCGAGGGCGCCCGCGGTCGACGGTGCGACCGAGGCGGCGGCCGAGTGGGGGGCCACGTCGAGCCGGCCCCAGACGAGCGCGGCGATCCGCTGGGCCTGGGTGGGTCCGACCCGCCCGCTGTCGAAGGCGATCTCGAGCAGGTCGTAGCGGTCGGACACGGCCTTCCACAGGGCCATCGACACGAGCAGGTCGCGGCTGAAGGTGTCACGCTCGCTCGAGGCCAGGGCCACGGCATCGAGCCCGTCGAGCTCCTCCTTGCGGCGGTCCTTCCAGACGTCGAGGTCGCGCAGGTAGGTGAACGCCTCCTGGGGGGTGACGGTGCCCCCGAGGCGTCCGGGGGCGGGCGGCGCGGCGCCGGCGGACGACGCGCCCGAGCCGCCGTACGAGGGGCCGGTGGCGCCGGGCGTCGGGGAGCCGGGGGGTGGCAGCTGGAGCGACATCACGACCGACCGTAGACCGACGCGGGCGGGGCCGGGGCGGGGCCGAGCGACGCGGCGAACCACTTGTCGTAGAGCTGTTTCCAGCCGGGACCCGACTTCAGGTCGTCGAGCACGCGGTTGGCCAGGCGCACCAGACCGACGTTCTTCTGCGAGAAGCCGAGTCCGTATGGCTCCGACGTGAGGACGGGCTGGGTCGGCACGCTGGCGTAGGGGTCCTGCGCGGCCAGCCCGGCGAGCACGGTGTCGTCGCCCGCGATCGCGTCGACCTTGCCGGCCTGGAAGAGCACGAGGCAGCTGGTGTGGTCACGGGCACCGACGGCTGTCACCGAGCCCTGGTTCTGCACGAAGGTGAGGGTCGAGGTGCCGGTCGGGGCGCAGACCCGCTTGCCCTTCAGGGCGGGGAAGCTGGCCGTCTGCCCCTTGGCGACCAGCAGCTTCAGCCCGGCCTGGTAGTACTCGGCGGAGAAGGCGATGTCGGCCCACCGTCCGCACGTCATCGACATGTTGCGCGCGACCATGTCGACCTTGCCGGACGTCAGGAAGGGGACCCTGTCGGCGGCCGTGATGACCACCAGCTGGATCCTGTCCTCGCTGCCGAGGGCGGCCTTGGCCACGGCGCGGGCCAGGTCGATGTCGAAGCCTTGGATCTGGGTCGTGACCGGGTCGCGCGCTCCCAGAAGCAGCGTGTCCGCCGAGACGCCAACGCGCAGACGGTTGTTCGGGAATCTCGGGAGCTCGGCTCTGGCCCCGGGTGGGAGCGGGGCGTAGGAGGTGAGGTTGGTCGTCGGCGGTGGGCACCCGTCGCCGGGGGGTGGGCTGCTGGCGGCAGGCGCGGACGTGGTGGTCGCGGTCGGGACGGGCGTGGCGGTATAGCCCGCGCTCGAGCAGGCCGCCGTGAGCAACACCGAGGCGGCCACGAGACCCACGGCCGGACGACGCAGGCGCAGGCGCAGCCGCGAGCGGCTCATCGGTACTCCTCCAGTCGCTGGCCGACCCCGCGCAGGGCGAGCCCGGCAGCGGCGAGCGTGAGGGCGAGCACGAGCCAGCCCAACAGGGTCGTGCGGGTCTGCGGCGCGGTGAGGGCGGCACCGGCGGTGTCCTGCTGCTGCTGAAGACGTTGCGACACCGTGGTCGTGAAGAGGGTGAAGGCGCCGTTGGCCGACGCCGGGTCCGTCTTGGCCGCAGCGGTTCGGGCCGCCTCGTAGTCGCCTCGGCCGCTGGTGGTCCGGATCGCCTGGTGCCGGGTCACGTAGGTGTCCCACGCCGTGCTGAGTCCGGTGGCCGCCGAGGGCACACTCAGCTGCCTCAGCAGTCCGACGACCTTGCCGCTGTCGCTCGACCACAGCGCTTCGTACGGGTCGCCAGCGGGGCCCTGCAGGATGATGGTGAGGCTCTCGTTGGCCTTGGCGTCGAAGGCGGCCGCACGCACCTGCGACAGGCTCGTCGTCGCGGCGACGCTGCCGTCGCGCGCGTCGGTGGCCGCGCTGCGCACGGAGGCGATGCCCACGGTGGCGCCCACCAGCGTCACGACGACGAGCCCCGTCCCGACGGCGAGCGGCACGTTGACGTAGCGGTGGGTGCGCCGGGCCAGCTCGACGAGGGCGAGCACCAGGACCACGAGCGCGAGCGCACCCGCGAGGGTGAGCATCAGCCCCGAGGAGCTCGCCCCGATCTCGGTGTCGAGCCGGGTCTGGTTGGCGGCCCTGAGGGCATCGATGAGCTGCATCCCCTGCGCTCGCAGCGTGTCGCTGGCGTTCCGCAGGTAGGTCGCTCCGACTGTCAGCCCCTGCCGGTTGAGGGCCCTGGCCTGCTCGACCTGGGCGGTGTACTGCTCCACCTCACCGTTGAGGGCGCCCAGCGCCGCGGCGTCGGCCGGCTGTGCGCTCGCCGCCTCGGCGATGGTCGCCGTCACCCGGGAGATGGCCCCGTCGTAGGCGGCGCGCTGGGCGGGCGGCTCCAGACCCACGACGAGGAAGGCGTTGGTGGCGCTCGCATCGGCCTGGAGCAGGTCCGACTGGATGCCTTGCACCCGCACGAGCTGGGTGAGGTTGAGGTCGGCGCGCTCGAGGGCGCCGGACGACGACCAGAGGGTGTTGGCCGCGACGAGGCCGAAGACGGCGACGACCACGGCGGTGACGGCTGCAACAACCCGGAGCCGTCCGGGTGTGCCCTGAAGTGCGGAGACCAGCTGCCCCCACGAGCGGCGGCGCACCGCACCGGCCGGGGCGGGCAGGGGTGCGGCCCCGTGCGGCGCCGGTGTCGGCGGGGCGACGCTCGTGCGCGGTGCCACGACAGCCGGTGCAGCCCCCGTCTGCTGGCTCATGGATCTCCCTGTCCGTCGGATGCGTCCCGTGGGGTGGACGAGTCGGGAGTCCCATGGGCTTCCCCGTCGCCGCCGAAGTCGGTGGCCACGAGTTCGCGCAGCTGAAGCGTCGTCGGCTCCTCGACGTCCTGGATCCGCATGGCCTGCCGCCCGATCGCCTCCTCGAGCAGGTTGCGGGCGAAGCGGCCGTTGCCGAAGGCCATGGTGCGCGCGGTCGCGGCGAGCACCTTGCGGAAGACCTGCTCGGCCGCGGGGGTCACGTCGTAGTCGGCGTCGGCCGCCAGCTTGTGCAGGATCGAGACCACCTCGTCGTCGGAGTAGTCGGCGAACTCCACCGTCGTCTTGAAGCGGCTGGACAGCCCCGGGTTCTGTGCGACGAACGCGACCATGGGGTCGGGGTAGCCCGCGACGATGACCACGAGGTCGGCCCGGTGGTCCTCCATCTCCTTGACCAGCGTGTTGACCGCCTCGGCGCCGTACTGGTCACCGGTCAGCGAGTAGGCCTCGTCGATGAAGAGCACCCCGCCGACGGCCTTCGCGCAGACCTCGGCGGTCTTGACCGCGGTCTGCCCGAGGAAGCCGGCCACGAGCTCGCTGCGGTCGACCTCGACGAGGTGGCCCTTCTCGAGCAGCTTCAACGCCTTGTAGATTCCACCGACCATCCGGGCCACGGTCGTCTTGCCCGTGCCGGGGTTGCCGACGAAGACGAGGTGGCGGGTAATCGAGGGGTTACGCATCCCGGCCGCTTCGCGCTTGGCCTCGACCCGCAGCATCGCCACCTGTTGGCGCACCACCTGCTTGACCGCGTCGAGCCCGATGAGGGTGTCGAGCTCGGCGAGGAGCTCCTCGACCGTCTGCTCGGGCTCGGGCTCGGGCTCGGGCTCGGGCTCTGGCTCGGGCTCGGGTTCGGGCTCCTCCGGTCTGGCCGGTACGGCCGACGCCTCTGGACGGGTCGCAGCGGGGACTCCGCCACCGGCGCCACCCAGGTCGCCGCGGGCACCGAGAGCCCGGAGGGACTCAAGCCCTCCCAGCGCGTCGATCATGCCGGCGACCGAGTCGGCCCGCAGCGCGGCCACGTCAGCGGGTGTCGAGGGTGTGGCCCCCGCAACCGGAGGGAGACGGGCAGCCAGGCGCTGGGTCGCCGCCACGGCCACGATGTTGTCGGTGACACGGGGGGTCAGGCCGCCCAGGCTCGTGCACGACTCGATGACGGCGACGAGGGCGTCGGCGTAGCGGGTCGCGCCACCCCCGCCGCCGCCGCGCAGCCGGGC
>JALYVC010000242.1 GCA_030853445.1 Actinomycetota bacterium
GGCAGCTGTCGACCGCTGGCCTGATCGCCGTACTCGCTGTCGCCGTCGCCAGCCTCGTCGGTGCCATTCTGGGCGGACTGGCCGGGATGCGGTTCCACCGCAAGGTCGACCAGATCCAGGCGCCCACACCAACCTGACCCCCAGGTGCTGTCCGTCGGCCTTCAAGCTCTCGGACCAACCCAGGAAGAAGACATGTCATGCAGATCGGCCAGCAGCAGATCATCGAGCTCCTCCAGAACCGCGGTAACCCCGGCGACACCGACAAGGCCCGACAGTTCCAGACCGAGCTGCCGGACCAGGTCGACACCGACCGGCCCGCTGACCTGCTCGTCGGGCTCGGGATCAACCCACAGGACCTGCTCGGCAAGCTGGGCGGCTCCCTGGGCCGGCTTGGCGGCAAGCTCGGCCTATAGGAGCCGCAGGTGGTTTCAGCCTTGCCGGATCACCCGAGTAGGAGCGGGGAATGGGATCATGACGTGGGCCACGACGACGATGAAGAGCTTGAGGATAACGGCAGCTTCGGTAGCAGCAGACCGATGAACCTCGTGCCTGACCCCTCGCACTGGACTGCGGCGTCAGGTGCGGGGTTTGTCACGTGGGTGGAAGCGGACGTCGACCTCTTCGAAGCCTTTGGACCGTTGAGCCTTGGCCTGGCCCGCGTAGGCATGGCGGTCTCCGCGGGTGAGGTCGACGTCGTCGGTGAACGGGGTCAGCAGCGATCGGGGGTGGAGGCGGTCGACGCGCACGACGTTGGCTTCGACGCAGAGCACGACAGCGGTGGCGGTGATGTAGAAGAACGCGAGTAGGCCCAGGACGAGGGCAAAGACACCGTTGGTGGCTGACGCGCTCTTGACGACGTGGCCGACGTAGACGACACCAAAGGTCTGCAGCAGCTGCCAGATGACTGCGGCGGCGACGGCACCGGGCGCGACGTCACGGACGGTGAGGTCGCGGGCGGCGGCGACGCGGAAGGCGAAGATGAAGGCCACCGCGTTCAGCGCGACCGAGGCGACGAGGACCAGCAGCTTGAGAAGGGGACCAAGAGAACCGGCGTTGCTGGCGCCCAGGGTGGACAACACCGTGGTGCCCACGACGGCCAGTCCTACCGTGGCGAGCAGCAGCAGGCTCCGGCCGCGCGCTGCGAACGGATTGGGTCGGCTGTTGCGGGGCACCGCCCACGCGGTGTTCATCGCGTACTGGGCCGCCTGCGCCACACCGAGTCCGCCGTAGAGGGCGCCGAGGATGCCAACGACCAGACCCGTCGGGCCGCCCCCGATGCTCTTGGGGTCACCGAGCTGGCTACCGACCACGGGAAACTGTGACAGCGCCGAGTGCAGGACCTGGTCCTTGAGATGGGGGTCACCGACCAGGAGGTAACCCAGGACGGTGGACATCAGCAGCAGCAGGGGGAACAAGGACACGAAGGCGTAGTACGTGATCACGGCGGCCAGGTAACCACCACCATCGTCGAAGTACTTGTACAAGACCGCCAGGGGATACCCCGCCGCCTGATGGCGCCGCTGAAAGCCGTCGAGCCGATCGGTCACGGACACGGTGGTCACCCCTTGAGCGACTTGAGCAGGCGCCTGGCCGGAACGCCAGAAACGGCTCCGCGGGCTCACACATTACGTCAACCGCGACGGGCCCAAAGCCGCGCCTCTGACAAGGCCGTCGACGTCGACGACGACGGTGGGCACCAGCCGGACCCAGCGAAGCCCCAACCGTTTCCCAGTCCACTCGCATCTACGTCCGGCCGTGTCGCCGGCAGGCACGGACGGACCACCGCTGTCGCTGTTTCGACGAAGCGTCGGGAAACTTCCTACCCCCACTCCATGTGGCTACCGCATCATGGAGTGATGAGACGTCCGCGTCGTTTTCCATACCTCCCGGTGTCGGGGATCCGGCGCCGTCCGGCGGTACTCGCTGCTGCGCTGCTCGCGGCAGCAGGCATCACCATCGGCGTGCCAGGAGGTTCGCAGGCGTCACCTGGGGCTCGCAGTGCTGTGCCGGCCGGGTACAGCCCCGGTGACCCTGTGACCTGGGGCAACCAACAGCTCGCGGGCCAGCTCACCTTCTCCTGCGTGGACGCCGGAAACATCGCGGGCGCCACGGCACAGGCCGCAGCCGGCGTCGGGGGCATTGCCCTGCTCAACAATGACGCCTCGAAGAGCCTGGCCGTACAGCTCGCCGGTGTGCGGGCCGCCGGCACTGGCGGGGTGGCACCGTTCGTCGCCGCCGACGAGGAGGGTGGGCAGGTCCAACGGCTGGCCGCAGTGATCTACCCGCTCCCGTCAGCGAAGGTCATGGGCGGCTGGAGCGACCAGAAGATCGAGGACACGGCATACGCCTACGGCCAGCGGATGCTTGCCCTGGGGGTCTCGATGGAGCTCGCCCCCATCGCCGACCTCGACGTTCCGGGGGCTTACATAGACCTGCTCGACCGAGCGTTCTCCGCCGACCCGAACCGGGTCACGACGGCCGCGGCCGCCTGGCTGCGCGGGATGAGTCGGGCCGGCGTCGTACCCACGATCAAGCACTGGCCGGGGCACGGCTCCGCGACCGACAGCCACACCAACGCCGCGCCCGTCATCCCACCGCTGGCGGTCCTGGAGACCCGGGACATGGTGCCGTTCAATGCCGCCTTCGCCGCGGGGACGCCCGTCGTCATGGTCGGCCACCTGCAGTCGGCCGGACTGACCGAACCGGGGCTACCCGCAACGTTGAGCGCGAACGCCATGCGCTACCTGCGTGCCCACACCGGCCCGGCCACCGTCATCATGACCGACTCCCTCACGATGGCGGGCGCCTCGAGCGGTCTCGGCATCACCCCGGAGCAGGCTGCCGTACGCGCGTTGCGGGCCGGCGCCGACTGGGCGCTGACCTGCGCAACCGACCCGGTCCCCACCATCACCGCCATCCGGCAGGCCCTCGACAGTGGAGTCCTCCCTCACGACCAGGCGCTGGCCTCGGCCCGGCGCATCATGGCCCTCAAGCTGCGGACCGGCCTGGTCGGCGCCGGTGTGTCTACCGGCCCGCGTGACCTGTACGCCGTCCAGCCCGTCGGCACCGGCAGCGGCGCGGTCGAGGTGCATGCCCTGTCGGGCGCCTCCGGCTACCAGGCCTTCACGGTTCACGCGGCAACCGCGTTGGCGGCGGTGAACCCAGCCGACTGGCGGTTCTTCCTCGCGCCGTACGCGGGTAGCCGACCGGACCTGCTCGCGGTGCACCTGCGCGGGACCGCCTCGGGTCGGGTAGAGGTGCACGTGTTGTCCGCGTCCTCGGGCTACACGGCCTTCGCCGCCCACGCGGCGACCGCCCTGACGGCTCTACCCCCAGCTGCCGACGTCGACTTCACGGTCGGTGGCTACCGCGGCGATGGCCACCCCGACCTGTACTTCATACCGCATTCCGGCACGGGATCAGGTCACGTCGAGGTGCACGTGCTGGCGGCGGCGGGGAGATGGTCGAGCTTCCTGCGACACGCAGCTACCCCGCTATCCTCGGTCGGGATGCGACCTGGCCAGTGGCGGTTCCTCGTCGGCGACAGTGCAGGTCACGGGGACCTGCTCGGCATCCTGCACGGCGCCCCGACCGGATCCGGCCGGACTGAGGTGCACATACTGTCCGAGGCCACTGGATACCACAGTTTCAGTGCGCACGTCGCGACGGCTGCCGGGCCTACCACCGACTCCGTCTCGAGCTGGGTGCTCGGCGACGCGGACGGTGACGGTCTGCCCGACGTCGTCATGGTGCTCGGCGGGGTCACCGGCACCCACACCACGGAGGTGCACGCCCTGGGCGGCCGCACCGGCTTCCATCAATGGACCATGCACACGGGTACGTCGCTCGGACTCCAGGCGGCGACCACGCAGCTGACGTTCGGATAGGCACCGGCTGAACGTCGCCCTCAACCACACGGGGCACTGGTGGGCGTGGCCTTCCTCACCGCCAGTAGGTGATGCCTCTCGTCGAGGTCCTGGGCGAGGACCCCTCCCGATGGCGGCGGTCAGAGGTTGGGCTGCACGATGGATTTGAGTGCACCAGGGGTATGGCGCGATGCAGTCAGCGCAGCCTCTGCGTGCTCGAGGGGGTAGTGCCCGGTGATGAGGGGGGCAAGGTCGACTTGGCCCGAGGTGACGAGGGCGATGGCGGTGGGCCAGGTGTTGGCGTAGCGGAACGTTCCGGTGAGGGTCAGTTCTCGTTCCTGGATCCGTGAAACGGGCAGCGACGCAGTGTCACCGCCCATTCCCACGAGAACCGCTCGCCCCGCACGCGCCAGCGAGACAAGCCCGGAGTTGAGTGCCGCCGGATGGCCCGAGCACTCGATGAGGACGGTGGGTTCGAGGGCCGCAGTATGATTCAGGGTGGCGGAGCGGGTGTTGACGACCCGGGTTGCGCCGAGCGCCGCGGCGACAGTGAGGCGTTCGGGTTGGACGTCGGTGACGGTGACCTCGGTGGCGCCGAACGCGCGGGCGACCTGCAGCGTGATGAGGCCGATCGGTCCGGCGCCGGTCACGAGGACGCGGTCCCCGGCCGTGACGGCGGCCTTGCGGCAGGCCCAGACGGCGACGGAGACGGGCTCCAGGAGTGCAGCAGTGTCGAGGTCCATGGTGTCGGGGACACGGTGGGCGAACGACTCATGGGTCAGGACGAGCTCGCAGAAGGCACCGTCGTGGGGAGGGGTGGCGTAGAAGCTCATCGCGGGGCAGAGGTGGTACCTCCCGGCCAGGCACTCGGGGCAGGTGAAGTCGGGGACGCCCGGCTCGATGGAGACCCGGGCACCGACCTTGACCCGGTGGACTCCGGCGCCGATGGCCGCGACGTCGCCGGCGGCCTCGTGTCCGAGGACGAGGGGCGCATCGATGACGTAGCTGCCGATCTGGCCGTGCTCGTAGTAGTGGATGTCGGACCCGCAGACACCCACGGCGGCGACCCGGACCAGGACTTGGCCAGGCCCAGGTATGGGGTCTTGTCGGTTCTCGAGCCGAACATCGCCGATACCGTGCAGCACCGAGGCGCGCATCGACTTCTCCTTCATTCGTGGGGTTGGTCCGTTGGCGCAGGATGAGATGGGTGGCGGAGGATGAAACTGGAGATGTCGCTCCCCAGCAGAGCGCGCAGGAGTTCTCGGTTCCATGCACCGCCACTGCTGTCGCGGGCGACCGCAAGCTGTTGCGCGGTCCAGTCGTGGTGCTGGTCGACGGCGGCCCGGGCGGCGTCCCGCACTGCCCTGACCGTGAGCGCCCGGGCCCGAGCGTCGAGCGGATCTGAGGGGGCCGGCAGCCGCTCGAGAGCCCAAGCCAGCCCCTCCAGCATGAGCACGGCACTAGCGGGACTCTGCTCGTTGCCCGTCGTCACCTGCTGCCTCCCAACCTGTCCGGCCACAACCTACGTCGACCCTCGTGCCGTGGCTAGCGCGCTCGAGGACGGGATGTGATACTCAGATTCCGAAGCCGCAGCCTTGTAAGACCTGAAGACTTGCGCCAGCAAGGGGAACGAGGGTCGGGGTGACGGGGGTGCAGGACGGCGTGACGAGTCCCACCCGGACCGTTCAGCAGCTGCTCGGGCGGGCTGCCGAGCGGGAACTTGTCCCGGCCGACCCCCGCAGCTCGGTGCGATGGCACCAGCACGACTACCCCGGTCCGTTCTGTCGGTGGAACTATCACCCCGAGCTGGAGATCCACCTCATCCGATACGGCACCGGCCGATTCATCGTGGGAGACAAGATCGGCACCTTCGGCCCCGGTCAGCTGGTCCTTGTCGGGCCCAACCTTCCACACGACTGGATCAGTGACCTCGAACCCGGCCAAACCTGCCACGGCCGGGACGTGGTCCTGCAGTTCGACGCCGACTGGCTACAACGGTGCCAGCACGTCCTGCCCGAGCTGGATGCCCTCCACGGACTCATCGCCGACGCCAGCCGCGGCATCGAGTTCTTCGGGAGTACCGCTCGCGAGGCGGCCGGCCACCTCGAGAAAGTCGGGACAACGGAGGGTCCTCAGCGGGTCGCTCATCTGTTCAGTTTGTTCGCGGCCCTTCTGAGCGCGCCCCCGCGCGAACGTAGAACCCTGGCTGACCAGTGGTTCCACCCTCAGGGTGACCACCAGATCGCCGAGGTCATGGACCTCACCCTGCGCTACATCCTCGACAACCTCGGCACCGAGATCCGCATGGGGCCGCTCGCCCAGCAGGCCGGGATGACGAACTCCGCGTTCTCCAAGTACATGGTGCGCGCCAGCAACATGACCTTCACCAAAATGGTCCGACAGCTCCGGCTTTCCCAAGCCTGCCGTCTGCTGCAGCAGAGCAACGCAACGGTCGCATCGATCAGCCAGAGTGTCGGCTACACCAACCTGTCGAACTTCAACCGCCAGTTCCGCCGAGAGTACGGACTCACACCACGCGAGTTCCGCACCAGCGTCAGCCTGTGACGGCCCTTCAGCTCTGCGCGTGACAGAGGACCCGGCCCTCGACCGGGGCAATGAACTCAACCCCTTCCACCGTCAGCGAACGGGCTCGACAGCTTCGAGAAGCGGCCAGCTTCGGGTGAGGCCGACCAGCTCCACCGCCAACCCGGGCGCTCCACCACCACCCCGGGCGCCCGGTCTGGAGCTCCGTTTCCCCGGCGGTTCGCGTCCCGCGGCGGCGATCACGCCACGGCATCGACTGGCAACCACGACAACGCGCCGACCGGCGCCAGCGACGTTGACCACCCGAGAAGTGGTGAGCAGCTGGTTCAGCGCGGTGAGGGAAGTCAGGAGGTTGGAGCTCTGGACGGACGATTCCGATCCGGCGAGGTCGCCCGTCGAGCAGCACCCGGCCGGACTCGGGATTGATGAGGGTGGCCGCGACCGCGAGCAGGCTGGACTTGCCCGAGCCCGAGGGCCCAACGATCGCGGTCGGAGTAACGGGGTAGGCGGTGAGGGTGACGTGGTGGAGCGCGGTGAGGCGCCGGTCCCCGTCGGGGTAGGTGAGGGTGATGTCGTCGAGTCGTAGGGCCATCGGGCACTTCCTGGGGCGCTGGCTGGCGTGCCCTGGTGCATCGGCGTCAGGCTTGTGCTTAGGCCCCATCGCGGCGGGTCGATGACTCGTGGTGAGACAGAACGCAACACGACGTGTCAGCCAGAGAGAGATGAGCGTTGATGAACCTGCTCAAAAAAGCCATGGTGGCCTTCAGCCTGCTCGCGGTCGCCACCATCGCTGGTGAGTCGCTCGTGGTCGCCGACGCCTCTGCATCGGCCACCGGTCTCACGACCTCCCAGCGCGAGGCCTCGGCCTATCAGGGCGCCGTGCGCGGGATGATCGCCGACTGGTATCTCTACGACGACCAGAACAACATGTACGTGTTGGTCGCCGCCACGTCTCCTGGTAACACCCGGCTGGTCGAAGCTACCTTCGCTCAGGGCGCTGAGGGCGTGACGCAGTTCGGTGTCGACCTTGCCCGGGCCAAGGCTCTGGCACCGGGCAGCGGGAGGGCCGGGCTCGACACGGTCGAGAAGGACTTCGTGGCCTATCAGGCGTTCGCTCAGAAGGCGCGGGCCGCCCAGCAGGCCGGCGACGTGAAGGCCGCCGCGGTCCTCATCACGGTGAGCAACGAGAGCGCCTCCAACCAGCTGATGGTCGACCTGACGACGGCTCAGGAGAACGCGGACGCCCACGTCAAGGACACGCTCGACGCTCTGAGCGGCACGCAGACCGCGATGCGCAATCTGGCCATCGTGGTCGGGATTGGCGTCGTCCTCGGACTGCTGGCCCTCGGGGTGATGTTCGCCCGGGCCGTCCTGGTCCCGCTCGGGCGGCTCCGCGCTCGAATGAACGACATCGCCACCGGAGACGGTGACCTGACCGCCCGCGTCGACGAGGCACGATCCGACGAGATTGGCGACCTCGGCCGCGCCTTCAACCTCTTCATCGGCCGGATCCAGAGCGTGATGGTCGCGGTCTCGGAGTCGATCGCCTTCCTCCTGGCCGCCTCCGACTCCCTGCGGGCGGTCACGACCGACACGGCCGAGATCGCCGACCGCACGGCCGTGACCGCCCGGTCGGCGGCCGCCTCAGCCGAGCAGGTCGCCACCCACATCAGCACGGTCGCGTCCGGGGCGACGCAGATGGGCGCGTCGATCAGCGAGATCGCCCGCAACGCCGCTCACGTCGCCAACGTCGCGGCAGGAGGTCGTCAGCGGGCCACGGAGATCGCGGAACGGGTCCAACGACTCGCCGTTTCCTCCTCCGAGATCAACGGTGTGGTCCGTCTGATCACCGCGATCGCTGAGCAGACGAACCTGCTGGCCCTCAACGCCACGATCGAGGCCGCTCGCGCCGGGGAGTCGGGTAAGGGGTTCGCCGTGGTCGCCAGCGAGGTCAAGACCCTGGCCGCTCAGACCGCGGGCGCGACCAGCGACATCACCGCGAAGGTGGCCGCCATCCAAACCGACACCGCCGCCGCGGTGACGTCGATGAACGAGATCAGCGACCTGATCGAGGAGATCAGCGAGATCCAGGCGACGATCGCCGCTGCGGTCGAGGAGCAGAACGCGACCACCAACGAGATCACCCGCTCGGCCGAGGAGGTCGCAGGCAACGCCGGGGCCATCACCGCCGACGTGACCGCGGTCGCGGAGGCCGTCAGCGCGACGTCGACTGGCGTCGGTGCCTCCGCCGAGACCATCGCCGAGCTCGCCCAGCTCTCCAGCAGTCTCAACGAGCTCATCGCCCAGTTCACGATCGCCTGACGCAGCACAGTCCCTCGCGACGCCCCACACTCGGCATCCCTGAAGATCAGGGGAAAGCGTCGCAGAGGTGAGATCCCCCATGGCCCGGGTGGGCGCATCCTCCATACGGTCGGCTGATCCGGTCAGGAGACGACGAGGACGCCCGCCTTGTCTTCGTGATAATCGCAGGTGAGCTGGTAGCTTCCGGGGGCCTCGGGGCGATGAAGCTGTCGGTGTCACCGCCCGATGACGACCGCAAGCGCGCCGACTGCCGTTCGGGTGGCCCTGCGAATGACACTGAGGGTTGAACGCTACGGCCGCATGCTGACTCCTGGGTCGGGTCCCTCAGGCGATGCGGGTGAGGTGGCCGAAGACGACCACGTTGTCGAGGTAGTGCTTGACCTTGTCGAACGGGCCACCACAGGTGACCAGCCGGATCTCCGACCGCGTGAAGCTGCCGTGGTAGACCGCGTCGGTCGGGAACGCGTCCTTCGGGTAGGTGGCGACCTTGTCGACCGTGTAGGTCAGCGTGCGGCCGTCGGCGCGTGACACGGTCACGGTGTCGCGGACCTTGACGGAGCCCAGCCGGTAGAACACGCCGGGCCCCTTCTTGCTGTCCACGTGGGCCGCGAGGACCGCCGGCCCGAGCTGGCCGGGGGTAGGGCCGTTCTCGTAGAGACCCACCTCGTCGGCGGTGCCCGGAACGGTGATGGTGGCGTCACTGGCAAGCTGCAGGGGGACGAACGACGTCGTGCGCAGGCCGATGGATCCGATCTCGATCCGGGTCGGCTGCGAGGCCGGCAGAAACGGCCCGAGACGGGCGGCCGGCTGGGCCGCAGGGGGGGTGGCCGACTGGGCAGGGGTTGTCGTCCCAGGTGGTGGGGTCGGCTGGGTCGTCCGCGGTGACGGCGCTCGTGGTGCGGTGGCCGCAGAGAGGGCCGGGGCCGGCGGACCGTCCTGGCCCTTCACCCCGAGGACGAGCGCGAACACACCCATCACCAGGAGGGCCGCGGAGGCCGCCGCGGCAGCGATGCTGCCACGACGACCTCCGCGCCGGCTCATGTCGGTCATCGGGTCGGTCAGGCCTCGACGCGGCGGCGGCGGGCGGCCATGACGCCGGTGCCGGCAGCCCCGAGCAGGGCCGCACCACCCAACGCGATGAGGGCACCGTTGGTACCGCCGGCCGCGCCGCCCTCACCGGTGGCCATGCCACCCGAGGGTGCGGCGCTGAGGACGCCACACAACGCCGGGTCCGTGGCCTCGGTGGGCAGCGCCGGGTTGATGTCGCTCTTGGTGGCGCCGGAGTACTTGCCGTCGTGGTTGTAGTCGACGCCGTGGATGACGACCACGGACTTGCCGGCACTGATGGCCGAGGCAACGTCCGAGGCAACCGTGATGCTGCCCCGCTCGTAGGAGATCTTCCCGCCGGGGGCCGTGTCGAAGCGGTCGACGGCGAGCGCGCTCTTGGGGCTGGTGTCACCTGTCTTGGTCAGGGACACCACGATCGGCCCGTAGGAGGGGACGCCCTCGCTGACGTTGAGGTGGCCGTCCTTGTTGGCGTCCTCGGCGAGCGTCGGGCACTCGTGCATGGCGGCGGCACCGAAGTGGATGTGCGCAGCGTGCGGCGAGTTGGGCAGCAAGCCGGTGGCGGCCATGGTAACCGTGATGGTGGTCCCGGTGACGGTGACCATCGCGGTGCCACTGCCCGTGACCCCGTTCCCCGCGACCGGGCGCAGGTTGGCCGAGACGTTGCCGTCGGCGAGGGCAGGACCGGCGCCGAGGGCGACCATCGCCGCTGCTCCGAGGGCGATTCCGGCGATCTTGTGGGTGGTGCGCATGAGACTTCCTCCTTGAAGTGCTGAGCGGTCCGCCTGTGTGGGAGGTCCACGCCCGAGGCGCGGCACCCGAACCATCTCCATCAGGCGTTCGTAGACCCTGTCCCCAACGGATGGGTCGGACTTGCCGATATTCCGGATTGTTTGGAATCGAAGGCCCGACGGGGTGCCACCGTCTCAAGCAGGACCAGCTCCAGCCGGGCGGCGTCATCGGCGCTGAGCTCCTCGCAGGTGGGCGGCACCCAGATCGATACCGTGCTGTGGCCGGGTGTCGTCCAAGCCGACCGGTTCTGAAGGGCGATGTTGACGACAGGCCTGAAGCACGCGATGTACTGGACCTCCCGTCGGTCCGCGTCGGCGAAAGCTCAACCCCACACGGGGTCGTCGAAGAACGCCCCGGTCAGGGTGGCGACCACATCACCAGCTTCTTGGGCTACCGCGACGCGACTCTGCATGTCCGATCCTCGCTTCCGATGCCATCTGGAGGGCCGAGACCCAGCCGCCGTTGCGGCCGCTGGCGCCGAAGCCGACGTGGTGGGCCTCGAGCAGGACTATCCGCTGTGTCGGGGGGTGGGCGTTGTCCCACCACAGGGGTGTGGTCATGGCGTGCGGGGTGGGGTGGGGGGGTTTAGAGGTGTGCTGTGGCGTCGGTGAGGACGGTGCGTAGACGGGTGGTGATGTCGGTGAACTCGGCTGGTCCGATGGTCAGGGGTGGGGCGAGCTGGATGACGGGGTCGCCGCGGTCGTCGGCGCGGCAGTAGAGGC
>JALYVC010000305.1 GCA_030853445.1 Actinomycetota bacterium
GCGCCGGCTGCAGGCGATGCTCGTCGCCCAGGCGGCGCGCGCACGTGAGGCGGCAGCCGCGGCCGCGGCCTCAGCCCGGGCCGGAGGCCAGACCTACGTGCCCGTAGCGGGCGGCAACGGCTTCCTGCGCTACCCGGCCAACGCCGCGATCACCTCGGAGTACGGGCAGCGGTACCACCCGATCCTGCACTACTGGAAGCTGCACACCGGCACCGACTTCGGGGTCGCCTGCGGCACCCCGGTGTATGCGGCGGCTGACGGCACCGTGATCAGCGCAGGCTGGGGCGGTGGCGACGGTATCCGCGTCGTCATCGACCACGGCATCGTCAGCGGTGTCGACCTCGCCTCGACCTACAACCACCTCAGCCGCTTGGTCGTGACCGGCGGACGCGTCTCGCGCGGCCAGCTCATCGCCTACTCCGGCAACACCGGGTACTCCACCGGCTGCCACCTGCACTTCGAGACCCTCGAGAACGGCGCATTCGTCAACCCGCGCAAGTGGATCTGACCCGGGCCACCCACCGGCTCGGGCCGTAACTCCGTACGGGAGGGTCTGCCCCACCGGGTAGCGTGGGCCCGTGGTCAAGGAGCGAGGTCAGAAGGTGGTCGCGAGCAACCGCAAGGCTCGCCACGACTACAGCATCGGCGACACCTACGAGGCCGGGCTGGCCCTGTGGGGCACCGAGGTCAAGGCCCTGCGCGCCGGTCGCTGCTCGCTGGTCGACGGGTTCTGCCAGTTCACCGGTGGTGAGCTCTGGCTCGAGGGTGTCCACATCCCGGAGTACACCCAGGGCACCTGGACCAACCATGCTCCCCGGCGGCGTCGCAAGCTGCTGCTGCACAGGGACGAGCTGCTCAAGATCGACGCGAAGACGCGTGAGAGCGGGCGCACGATCATCCCGCTGTCGGTCTACTTCAAGGACGGCCGCGCCAAGGTCGAGATCGCGGTCGCGACCGGCAAGAAGGAGTACGACAAGCGGCACGCCCTGCGCGAGCGTCAGGACCTGCGTGAGAGCCAACGGGCGATGAGCAGCAAAGAGGACCGGTGACCTCCCGCGCGGGGGCCGTCTGGGCCGTGCTGCTGGCGACGGCGCTCATGGTCCTGTTCCCGGCCACCGCGCAGGCCGCCTCCGGCGACGTCATGACGTCCGTCGACGTCGCCATCACGCTCGACGAGCAGGGTGGGGCGACCTTCCGCGAGACGATCGACTACGACTTCGGGCCCGGCACCCACCACGGCATCTACCGCGAGGTCGTCACTCGACAGGCGGTGTCTGCCGCGCAGGGGCAGGACGCTCAGGCGGCCGACCGCTACCGCTACTACGCGCTCGGTGACGTCACCGCCAGCAGCCCCACAGGCGCCGCCTCCGACGTCGAGCTCATCGACCACGGGCTCTCGACCCAGATGCGCATCGGCGACCCCGGCACGTTCGTCGAGGGCTCGCAGACATACGTGCTGTCCTACCACCTCGCCAACGTCATGAACCCGTTCCCTGACCACGTGGAGTTCTTCTACAACGTCTTCAAGGACGACACCGTCCCCAAGGACCGACTCAGCATCACCGTGAACGGCCCGGGCGGGGTCACGCAGGTGCGGTGTGCCCGCGGCGGCTCGGGCACCGACACGACCGGCGACGGGAGCCCCTGCGACGCGGCGACGCCGGGCAGCCCCGCCTCGTTCCTGCTCACCGGCGTGCGCAGCAACGAGGACGTCACCATCGCCACGCAGCTGCCCACCGGCGGCTTCGGCACCCTCACCCCCGATGTGCGCACCGGCACCAGCGGCTACTCGCAGAGTCAGTCGCGGGTCCTGTCCAGCCTGGCGCTGGGTGGAGGGCTGCTCGTGCCGCTGCTGGCGGCGGGAGGGATGGCGGTGCTCGTCGCCACCCGTGGTCGTGACGAGCGCTACGCCGGGCTGACCCCCGGGCTGACCCCGGGCCCGACCGACGCACCGGGCTCCGTCCGCGTCGTGCGCGGTGGGGCACCTGTCGTCGCGGTGCAGTTCACGCCGCCTGCCGGTGTGCAGCCGGGGATGGTCGGCACCCTGATCGACGAGAGCGCCGACACCGTGGACGTCTCGGCCACGGTCATCGACCTGGCGGTGCGCGGCTACCTGCGCATCGAGGAGACCCAGGGCAGCGGCATGTTCAAGCGCACCGACTGGTCCCTCACCCGGCTCGAGCCCGACCCGAGCCAGCCACCACTGAGGGCCTGGGAGTCGACGGTCCTCGAGGGCATCTTCGAAGACAGCAACCCCGTGCAGCTCTCGGCGCTCAAGACCCACTTCGCCACCACCCTGGCCGCCGCCAAGACCCAGATGTACGACGACGTCGTGCAGCGCGGCTGGTTCCGCCGCTCCCCCCGGGGCCAGCGGGCGGGGTGGCAGGGGCTTGGCTTCCTGCTGATCGGGGCCGGGGTGGCGTCGGCCGTCTGGCTCGGGGGAGCGACCAGCGACATCGACCGCACGGGTGGCATCAGCATCGGCATCCCGTCGGGGATGGTGCTCGGCATCGGTCTGCTCGTCGCCGGGCTGATCGTGCGGGTGCTCGGCTCGCGGATGGCTGCGCGCACGGCGCAGGGGTCCGCGGTCAACGCCCAGGCGCTCGGCTTCAAGCGCTACCTCGAGACGGCCGAGGCGGGCCAGATCCGTTTCGAGGAGGCGCAGTCGATCTTCAGCCGATACCTGCCCTACGCGATCGTCTTCGGCGTGGCCGACCGGTGGGCGGGCACCTTCGCGCAGGTGGCGGAGGCCGCCGAAGCGGCCGGGCAACCGCTGGTGATGCCGACCTGGTATCTCTACGCCGGCATGGGCTTCCCCGACTTCGGCAGCATCGCCGACGGGGCCGGCAGCTTCGCCACCACGGCCGGCGGGACCTTCGCGGCCTCTGCGACCACGGGTGGGTCCGGAGGCTCCGGCTTCGGCGGCGGCGGGTTCTCCGGTGGCGGAGGGGGCGGGAGCAGCTCCGGCTCGTGGTAGGGCCCCACGCGTGCGACGCGACCTTGACACAATGACGGGGTGACTGACCTCCCTCTCGAGACCGTGCCCGTCCTCCCCCAGGGGTGGTCGAGCCGGGCGCCCGTCGCCGACGACCTGGTGCGGCTGGTCGGGCTCGGCACCGCCCGCCGTCGGGCGGCACGCGGTTCCGGTAGCGCCGACTCCGACGCGGTCACCGCCGAGGTCGTGGGCCGTGGCTCGTGGACCCGACGGCAGCTGGTGGCCTGCGACGCCGAGGGCGAGGTGCGTGGCTGGGCCACCGTGCACGACCGCGCAGCGGGACGCACCGTGGTCGAGCTCACCGTGGACCCCGTCCTCGACGACGAGGTGGCCGACGTCGTCGCCGCGGGCCTGGTGCCCTGGCTCGAGACCACAGCCCTGGCGTATGCCGCCGAGCGCGGGTTGCCGGCCACCCAGCTCGACGCCCTGCTCGACGAAGGTGACGAGCGGCAGCAGCGGTGGCTGGGGGCGGCGTCGTACGCGTGCACCCGCCGGTGGCTGAACATGAGCCGGCGGGTCGACCCGGGTGAGCACCTCCCGGGCCCGCGCGAGGGCGTCAGCGTGCGCCGGGTGGCGGTGCACGACCTCGGCGACGGCACCACCATGCCGGTGGCGGAGGACCTGCAGGCCGTGCACCGGGTGCTCGAGGAGTCGTTCGAGGACCACTTCAACTCCTACCGCGAGTCGTTCGCCGAGTTCGCCGCCCGGTTGCGCGAGGACCCGGGCCACCGCTGGGACCACTGGTGGCTCGCCCTGGTCGAGGTCGACGGCGCGCAGGTGCCGGGTGGGGCGCTGGTGTCGTCGGTGCTGCCGGCCGACGGCGACGGGCTCGAGGGCAGCTACATCGACTACATCGGCGTGCACCGCCGGGCTCGGGGGATGGGGGTGGCGAAGGCGCTGCTGCACCAGGTGATGGGCGACGCGGCCGACCGCGGACGCAACCGGGTCGGGCTGGAGGTCGACGCCGACTCGCCGACGGGGGCCCACGGCCTCTACCTGGCGATGGGGTGGCAGACCCGCTACGTCACGCAGTCCTGGCAGCGGGCCGCCCCCAGCGGTGGCGCCGCGGGGTGACCCTGGAACGACGTCCCGACCCTGCGTCGCGGCCGGGGCGAGGGTCAGCCGACCGCGTCGAGGATCACCCCGGCCAGGGCCTCTCCGTGGGTGTAGAGGTTGTTGTGCGACCCGTCGAGCACGGCGGTGGTGACCCAAGGTGAGCGTCCGGCCGCAGCCGCCAGCCGCTCGAGCCACGCCGGCGGGGCGTATGTGTCGGCACGTCCGGCCGTGAGCAGGACCGGCAGCTCGAGCCGGGTGATCCGCACCTCGGGTCGGTCGCGCATCCCGGAGCGGACGATGCGGGCGACGTCGACGTTGCCCCGTACGAGGTCGGGCACGACGACGACCTCCTTGGGGGAGTCGCGCCGGTAGGCCGTGCTGGTCGCCCGAGCCAGCCCGAGCAGGCCGCGGTGGTCGGGGTGGAAGGTCGGAGCGCACAGGACGAGTGCGCTGTCGGGGCGGTCGTGCTGCAGGGAGATGGCGGTGCCGAGGGCGGCCTGAGCTCCGGTGGAGTGACCGAGCACCACGACCCGGCGGGTCGGGGCCAACGCACTCACCCACTCGGCCGCCGCCTCACCCATGGCGATCACGTCGGGTGCGCACACGAGACCGGCACGGGAACCGAAACCCGGCAGGTCGAGCACCGCGCAGGCGACACCGCGACGGGCGAGGTCGTCGGCGAGCGGGGTGACGTAGGACGGGAGTCCCAACCCGGGCAGCACCGCCACCACCGTGTCGGAGCTCGAGGGCCCGAACCACCGGGTGCGCACCGTCGTCATGCCCCCATCCTGCCGGGCCAGCCCCGCCCACGCGTTCCGGACAAGGGAAACCCGTGGTTCCGCGGGTCCGCGACTGCTGGAACCACGGGTTTCTCTCGTTCGGAACGCACGGGGGGTGGGGGCCGGGGGTCGGGGGGTGTCACTGGGGGGTGCGGGACCGACGCTGGTCGACGACGAGTGCGGCGAGGGCGACCAGGGCGAGGGCCGCCACGCCCAGCGAGAAGGCCACCCCGGTCGGCACGAGCCCGAAGCGCCGCGAGGCAAGCCCGTCACCGACGACGGGGGCCGAGATGGCGACGTACGCCACGACGAAGAAGGCCGAGCTGGTGCCGGCTCGGGCGCTCGGCTCGATCTTCACCAGCACCGACGCCAGTCCCTTGCTGAACGACAGCCCCTGACCCGCGCCTCCGGCCACGGCGGCCACGAGCATGAAGGGCAGCGAGTTGCGGGCGATGGCGAGGGCGAGCAGGGCGGTACCGACAGCGAGCAGGGTGCAGCCGAGGTTGACCGCGGCCTCGAGGGGCACGCCGGCCAGCAGCACCTGGGCCACGACCGACGACAGGAGCAGCACGACGATGATGGACACGCTGAGCACCGGCCTGGCGCCGGGGTCGGCCCGTTCGACGAAGCGCGGCGAGACGGCGGTCATCAGCCCCAGCACGCCGAAGCCCGCCCAGCCGACGATGGCCGCACCGACGAACGTCGCCCGGGCCACCGACGGCACCTCGAGGCGCGCGAACCCCAGCCGGGCACCCGGCCGCACGTCGACCGTCTCCGCCACCCTGACGAGGAAGACCGCCACCACCAGGGCCAGCACGAGGTGCAGGGCAAAGCTGAGGTGGACCGGCCAGGGTCCGACCGTGATCAGCAGGGCGGCCACCAACGGGCCGAGCCCGAGGCCACCGATGTTGGCGGCGGTCGCGACCAGCGGTGCGCGCCGTCGCCAGCCAGGCGTCGCCGACTCGAGCACCGCCGCGGTCGCCGTGCCGACGTAGATGCCCGCAGACACCCCCGACACCAGCCGGCCCACCAGCAGCACCCAGGTGTCGCCAGCGAGGAGGAAGACGACGTCGCTGACCGCCGACAGGGCCAGCCCGGCCAGCAGCAGCGGGCGGCGACCCACGGCGTCCGACCAGCTGCCGGCGACCAGCAGGGCGGCGAGCACGCCCACGGCATACGTCGAGAAGATGACCGTGACCATGGTGAGGGAGAAGCCGAAGCGCTCCTGGTAGATGCCGTACATCGGGGTGGGAAGCGTCGTGCCGACCATCGTGACGAGGAAGGCGGCCACCACGGTGGCGAAGGCGGGGCGGGGGTCGAGGGTGCGCACCCGGACACCTCAGCATGGCTGGAGCCCCGGCAGCGAGTCGGGTCGTTGGACGGCATACTCAGCGGGTGACCACTGCTGCACCGACCCCTGCTCAGTCAGCCGTGACGGGGGGGACGATGCAGGCGCCGGTCGACGTCGATGCGGTGCAGCGACACACCGTGCGCACGCTGGTGGTCTCCCAGGCGCTGGGCGGCATCGGACTCAGCTCGG
>JALYVC010000297.1 GCA_030853445.1 Actinomycetota bacterium
GGCAGCGTGACCGCTCCGGAGCGGCTCCTCATGGGCGCCTCTCCCGGGCTGCGGCCAGGCGGGCCGCCTCCCGACGGTCCTCGGCGGCATACCGCTCCTGGTCGCCGGCCTCCTCGTCACGGGCGAGCTGGTCGTGTCGGACGGGGCGCAGGGGGGCCGACTCGAGGGCCTCGAGGAACCGCGAGGCCCACCGTTGGACGTCGTTGTCGCTGACCCGCCGTCGCAGGGACCGCATGATCCGCCTCTTGTCCTTGTCGGGGGTGTGGATCGCCTTGACGATCGTCTGCTTGAGCCCCTCGATGTCGTGGGGGTTGCAGACGAACGCCTGGTGCAGCTCGTGGTAGGCCCCGGTGAACTCCGACAGCACCAGGGCGCCACCGAGGTCCCAGCGGCAGGTGACGTACTCCTTGGCCACGAGGTTCATCCCGTCGCGCAGGGGAGTGACGAGCATGACGTCGGCCGCGAGGTAGAGCGCCGCCATCTCCTGCATCGGCTGCGTGTGGTGGATGTAGTGCACCGCGGGCGACCCAATGTCGCTGTACTCGCCGTTGATCCGGCCCACGGTGGTCTCGACCTGGGTGCGCAGGTCGCGGTAGGAGTCGACCCGCTCGCGGCTGGGGGTGGCCACCTGCACGAGGGTCACCTCCGGCGGCGAGACGACGCCGTCCTGCAGCAGCTCTTCATACGCCTTGAGCCGGTGGCGGATGCCCTTGGTGTAGTCGAGCCGGTCGACGCCCAGCATGAGCACCTTGGGATCGCCGAGCTGATGGCGCAGCTCGGCCGCCCGCTCAATGACCTCGGGGGTGCGGGCGAGGGCCTCGAGACCGGCGAAGTCGATGGAGATCGGCACCGCCGAGGCGCGCACGGTGTGGGTGCCGCCATCGGGCAGGTGCACCGTGACGGTGTCCTTCTTGGTCTGTGCCCGTAGCAGCTGGCGGCAGGCCCGCACGAAGTTCTGCGCGTCACCGACCCTCTGGAAGCCCAGGAAGTCGGCGCCGATCAGGCCCTCGAGGATGCCGCGGCGCCAGGGCAGCTGGGCGAAGAGCTCGACCGGGGGGAACGGGATGTGGTTGAACCAACCGATCCGCATGTCGGGACGCAGGTCACGCAGCATCCGCGGCACCAGCTGCAGCTGGTAGTCCTGCACCCAGACGGTGGCGCCCTCGGCCGCCACCTCGGCGACCGCTTCGGCGAACCGACGGTTGACTGCGACGTAGGAACGCCACCACTCGCGGTGGAAGGAAGCCTGCACGATGACGTCGTGGTAGATCGGCCAGAGGGTGTCGTTGGCGAAACCCTCGTAGTAGTCGCGCACCTCGTCCGCCGACAGCGGCACCGGGCGCAGGAACATGCCGGCCTCGCTGAAGGGGGCGGGTGCCTCACCCGCCTCACCCGCCCAGCCGACCCACGCGCCGTCGCGGCCCTTCATGACGGAGTCCATGGCCGTCACCAGCCCGCCTGGGCTACGGCCCCAGGCCACAGTCCCGTCCTCCCCGACGATGCGGTCGACGGGAAGGCGGTTGGCCGCGATGACGAGGTCGTAGCGCCGAGGCACGAGGGAATCACTCCTGCTGCTGCGTGGTCGTACGTGGTCGGTTCAGCTCCCTCCACCCTATGGCCCCCGGTTGTACCCAGGGTCTGGCGCGTCCCGTCGGGGCAGGTCTACGGTCCGGGTATGAAGATCTCGGACGTGCTGCGCAGCAAGGGTGACGGTGTCGTCACGATCCGGCCCGACGACTCGGTGGCCCACCTGTTGGCCGTGCTCGACGACCACGGCATCGGCGCCGTGGTGGTCAGTGACGACGGGCGACAGGTGGGAGGGATCGTCAGCGAGCGTGACGTCGTGCGCCACCTGCACCGCATCGGCGCCGACGTCCTGAAGGGGCCGGTCTCGGCGATCATGACGAGCGAGGTCACGACCTGCGAGGCCGACGACGACGTCGAAGCCCTGGCCCGCACCATGACCGAGCGCCGCATCCGCCACCTGCCCGTGGTCGTCGACGGTCACCTGCTCGCGATCGTGAGCATCGGCGACGTCGTCAAGATGCGCATCGACGCCCTGCAGTCCGAGCGCGACCAGCTGGTGGGCTACATCCAGCAGTGACGACTCGGTGACGACTGTGCCTCCCTCCCCGAGGGGTGGGCCGGCCTCGCATACCGTGGGGGCATGACGGCGCACGCCGGCCGCACGGGCCCGGTCGAGATGACCGCAGGTCCGGCGGAGTCGGGCGAGACGGCACCCGAGCCACGCCAGCACGAGCGGCTCGGGCCCTACCGCCTGATCCAGCGGCTGGGAGAGGGCGGGATGGGTGTGGTCCACCTGGCGCTCGACCCCCAGGGCAGGGCCGTCGCGGTGAAGGTGCTGCGGCCCCACATCGCCTACGACCCCGAGGCGCGCTCGCGGCTGGAGCGTGAGCTGGAGACCCTCTCGAGAGTGCGAGACGACCGGGTGGCCGCGGTCATCGACGCCGACATCTTCGGTGAGCGTCCCTACCTCGTGACCCGCTACGTGCCCGGCCCCTCCCTCGACGAGGTCGTCGGCGAGCAGGGCCCGTTGCACGGCGCGGACCTGCTCCGGCTGGGGCGTGGTCTGGTCGACGCGCTCGAGGCGATCCACGCGGTGGGGGTCGTGCACCGCGACCTCAAGCCCGGCAACGTGCTGCTCGAGGACGGTGAGCCCGTGCTCATCGACTTCGGTATCGCGCACGTGGCCGACGACGTGCGCCTCACCAGCGTCGGGCTGGTGATGGGCACGCCGGGCTACCTCTCCCCGGAGGTCGTCGCCGGCGGCGCCGTGACCGAGGCCACCGACTGGTGGGGCTGGGCCGCCACCGTCGCCTATGCCGCCTCCGGACAACCGCCGTTCGGGCGGGGTCCGATGGACGTCGTCCTCGACCGCGTCCGGCGCGGCGAGAGCGACCTGACGGGCGTCGACCCTCGGCTGCTGCCCGTGCTGGAGGCCGCTCTCTCGCCCGACCCGCGTCGGCGTCCACCTGTGGGTGAGGTCGTCGGGGCCCTCGAGCGGTATGCCGCCGGGGGACCCGCGACGGTCGCACTCCCTGCACCCGGCCCGACCCCGGATCCGTGGCCCACCCTCGTCGACGACCGGCCTGACCCGGGGTGGACGGCAGGACCCCGTACGGCGGCCCTGCCCTGCGTCGAGCCGCCCGGGTCACAGGGCTGGGCGCAGGCGGAGCAGTGGCCGGAGACGGACGACGACGGCGGGGCCCAGGAGCGCCGCGGCGAGGGCGACCCCCGCATCGGTCGTCCCATGCGCACCGGCACACTCGTGGCGGTGGCCACGGTGCTGACGGCCGGCGCGGTGAGCTGGCCGGGCGTCGTGGTCATCGCTGTCGCGGCATGGTGCTGGATGGCGAGGTTCAGCGACCGCACCCTCTCGGCGCTGGTCGTGCGCCGCTTCGAACGAGGGCGCAGGAGGTCTGACGTGCCGCGGGCGGTCGTCGCGAGCCCCTGGCACCTGCTGGTCTCCGCGGTCGGCACCGTGGTGGGTCTCGCGCTGCCGGCCCTCGTGGCCGCCGCTGGAGTCGTGTGCGCGTCGCTGGCCCTCGGTGCGC
>JALYVC010000303.1 GCA_030853445.1 Actinomycetota bacterium
CCGCCGCGCTCGCCGAGGCCCAGTGGGCCGAGCTCGTGTCACGCCTGGGCGACCTCGGTCTGCGCCCGCCCTCCGGTGGCACCCTGCGCGACTGGCGCACGCACTACGTGAGGCACGGATACCTCGACGACGACACCGACGCGTCGATCGGGCGGGTCGTCGCCACCGTCGAGCGCACGCGCTACGCCCGCCCGGGAGTCGTCCCACCCGGCGTCCACGACGACATCGAGAAGATCACCCACGCCGTCTCGCAGAGCCGGCCGACACCCCAGCGGCTGCGGGCCTTCTTCCTGCCCGAGGCGGGTGTGCGGTGGTGGAGCCGACAGACGGCCGCGGTCACCCGAGCACCGTCTCGGTGGGCCCGTGCCCTCGCCGACCGCCTGCCTAGGCGTCGCTGAGCAACCCCTTCCCGGCGTTCAGCGGGGCTGCGCCCCACGAGGCGTAGCCTCAGGACACGGAGCCGCCCGGTTCCCCATGAGGGAGCAGACCAATGGCCGACAAGTCACCCAAGCAGTCGATGTCGAAGAAGGCAGGCAAGTCCATCAAGGAGAAGCGGGCCGAGAAGCACGCCAAGGCCGACAAGCTGGCCCACCCGAGCATCGTCCCGCCCGTCTCCAAGCGAGGCTGAGCGCAAGACACCGGGGTAGCTGCCCCTGTGCACGGAGCGCCCCCTCCGCGCAACGGACGGTGGCCCCGACCACCACGCGGTGGTCGGGGCTGCCGCGCGTCGCAGAGGCCGTGTGTCCCGAAGGGGGCACAGCCAGTCAGGGCCAGCGTTGCAGCGACCGGCGCACGGCCTGCCAGGTCTGAGGGAACAACGGTGCTGCCCGGCGTCTGAGCCAGGGCTCGCTGCGGTGTCCGGTGTGCTCGAGATCGAGCTGCCGCAGCACGTGCTCGACCGCCGCGAGCACCGAGCCCTGGAGCATCCAGAGGTCGGCGTGCTGTCGAGGGTCGACGTCGATGAGCATCAGCTCGGTGACGACGGCGCGGCTCTCACGCACGACCTCGAGGGTGCGGCCGAGGGCCTCGTCGACTCGTTCGGCGGGTCCCTGCCCGTACTCGGCGTCGATCAGGTCGGCGAACGACCGCAGGCCGCTGGCGAGGTCGTCCAGGACCGCCGCGAACGCTCGCCTCAGCTCGACGGCGACCGGGCGCTCTGCGGCGTCACCGATGGGCGGCACCTGGAGGGCGATGACGCTGAGCAGGGCGCGCACGGCGGCGAGACACCGCTCGAGCCGGCTGAGCGCGTCGGCCAGCCCATGATGCACGGTGGCGCTGGCGAGAGCCAGCGGGTTGAGCTTGCGACCCTGCTCGACGGCCTCCACCGAGGAGGCCGCCGCGTCGATGTCACGGTCGATGTGCTCGGCCCAGGTCAGCCACGCCGTCACCTCCTCCGGGTGCGGCGTCCGGCTCGCGACGCTCAGTGCCACCTCGCTGAGCAGACCAGCCTGCGAGCGAGCCACCGCGCGCACCGCCCCGCGCGCCCTCGCGTTCGGAATCGTCACCGGCACCAGGAGGCTGAACGCGATCCCGACGACCGCACCGATGAGGGTGTTGACCATGCGGACCTCGGCAGCGAGCTCCGGGGAGGAGACGGCCAGGATCAGCATCGCGCTGATCGGGGCTTCCAGCGACTGCTCCCCCAGGCGCAGGATCTTGGCCAGCGTCAGGGATGTCGCGATCACGATGGCCAGGCTCCACCAGGTGAGCCCGATCGAGCTCGCTACCCCGACGGCCACCAGGACACCGGTCAGGACGGCTCCCACCCGGACCAGTCCCATCTGGAGGGTCCCGACCGTCGAGGCCTGCACGACCAACAGCGCGGTCAGCGGTGCGGTGAGGTCGACGATGCCGGGAGAGAACCGGTTGGCGGTGACGTAGGACACGACCGCGGCCGCCGTCAAACGGGCGATCTGCGCCAACCCGGCTCGCAGTCGAGCGGGCACCTCGGACCAGGTCGTCGGCCACGACGGCCACAGCCACCACAGCGCGTGACGCAGACGCGAGCGCCACCGCAGCTGGCGGCGACCCAGGCCGAGCGGCGGCTCCACCCCCGTCAGCCTCGCGGTGCCCGGTGACCGGGCCGGAGAGGGGCGAGCGTCACCTCGCGGTGGGCATCGGTCAGTGCCGTCGCGGTGAGTACTGACATCAGTCCTCCATGACACGAGAAGAGTGGGCCATCGTACGGCGGCCCCTCCCTCGCCCGCTCGATCTGTCCGGTGCGACGACGGCTTCCCAACGGCCGCCTCCCCCCCGCCGGTGTCACGGGTCGCGGGTGAAGTCCGCGTGGACGGTCTCGAAGCCCTTGAACCGCTGGGCGGTGGCGTAGAGGGAGTAGGCGCGACGGTCACCGGCGGTCAGCTCGACGTCGTCGGTGAACGGCGTGAGCAGCGAGCGCGGCCAGAGCCGAAGGTGCAGCACCACGTTGACCTCGGCGGCGACCATGACCGCCAGGGCCTGCAGGTAGACGTAGGCGATGGTGGCCAGGATCACGCCGAAGGTGCCGTAGAGGGCACCGCCCCGGTTGGCCTGGGCGCTGACGAACTGAGGCCCGAACACCTGCAGCAGCATGAACACGCTGCCGGCCAGCAGACCGCCGGTGAGCACGTCGTGGGTCTTCAGGTCTCGGGCGGTCAGCAGCTGGAAGCCGGCGGTGAACAGCCCGACGTCGAGCAGCCACGTCAGCGCGTACCCGGCCACCTGGACCAGCGCGGTGATGCTCCAGGGCAGCGAGTCGGCGAACGACAGGACCGAGGCGATCAGGGACGAGACCAGCACGGCCACCCCGAGGAGGGCGACCAGCCCCAGGCTGCGCAACCGGGAGGTGAACGGGTTCGGCTGCTCGTTGCGTGGCACGCCGTACATCTGGTTGAACGCCGCCTGCGCGGCCTGCATCACTCCCAGTGCGCCGTACAACGTGCCGACGACACCGACGGCAAGGGCCGCCCCGCTGCCGGAGAAGCCGCTGATGTTCGCCCGCAGCTGGTCACCGATCGCGGGGAAGTAGTCCACCGCCGCAGTGATCACCTGGTCGCGCAGTCCCGGGTAGCCGTCCAGCACGAAGCCCGTGACGGACAACATGAGCAGCATCAGGGGAAACAGCGATACCAGTGCGTAGTAGGTGACGAGCGCCGCCAGGTAGGGGGCCCGGTCGTCGAAGACCTTGTAGGCGACCGCCAGCGGGAGTCCTGACCAGCTGTGTTCTCGCTGGTAGCGGTCGATCCGCGCGACGATGCTCATGTCGGTCGCCCACCCGCGCTCCGCCCCGGGCGTTTCCCGGCGTGACCACGGGCACCGGTGTCAAGGCGGCGGGTCAGGGTGGGCGCCGGCCTGCCGGCGAAGGCGCACTGCTGCTCCGCCGGGACGCCGGACCCAGCGGTCGGGTGGTGGCTCATGAGCGCCCCAGGAGCGCTACCACCGCCTCGCCGATCCCGGCCGGGGAGTCCTCCTGCACGAAGTGGCTTCCGGGCAGGGTCACCTCGACCAGGTCGGGCCAGGACCGGACCACCTCGCGCTGTCTGCCGACCAGGATCGAGCCGGGGTCGGCGTTGACGAACGTCTTGGGTAGCCCGGGGTGGGTCGCCAACCACGAGGCGTAGGCTGACACGACCTCGTGGACGTCGGCCGGGCTGCCCTCGATGGGGATCTCCCGCGGCCAGGTCAGCGTCGGTCGACGCGACTCGCCTGCCTCGGCGAACCGGCGGCGGTACACCGCCATCTCGTCCTCGCCGAGATCGCGCAGCACGCTCGCGGGCAGGATCCGCTCGACGAACACGTTGTTCTCCAGCACCAGCCGCTCCCCCGCGTCCGACCTCATGGCCGAGAAGATGCCCGTCGCGGCCTGCGGCCAGTCGTCCCACGTCAACGGGGTGACGATGGCCTCGGTGAACGCGATCCCGGCCACCCGCTCGGGGTGGCGGCGGGCCCAGTGGAACCCCAGCGCGGAACCCCAGTCGTGCAGGACGAGCACGAGGGGCCCTGTGGGCAACACCGCGTCGAACCATGCGTCGAGGTGCTCCGCGTGGTCGGCGAAGCGGTAGGACCCTGACGAGCTGGCCCCACTGTCGCCCATGCCCACGAGGTCCGGCGCCAGGCAGCGGGCGTGCGGCTCGACGACGCGGATGACGTTGCGCCACAGGTAGCTCGACGTCGGGTTGCCGTGGAGGAACACGCACGTGGGCTCAGGCCCCTCCGGTGAACCGGTGTCGACGTAAGCCATCGTTGTGGCGAGGACGTCGACACGCTGCCGTTCGTAGGGGTCGACCGGGTCGATGTGTGCAGACATGGTGCAAACCTAGTCGGCCCCCTACGCCCATTTGGCTGGAGGCCGGGT
>JALYVC010000313.1 GCA_030853445.1 Actinomycetota bacterium
GCACGGACCGGTGGGGCCTCGCCGGGCCGGGGGTCGGGCCCGGTCGACGACCGGGTGGACGGTGGTGAGGTGGTGGTCGTCATCGGTGACCTCCTGTCCGGGGGCGGGTGGCGGGTGGAACGGGTGGGGCTGGTGGCACGGCGACGACAGGACGCTGCCGGACCGGCGGTGGCGTCGGGGAGTCGCGGGTGGTGAAGCGCACCGCTGCGAGGGTCGCAGCAAGCTCCCACGCAGCCACGAGGGCCAGGAGCAGCAGCGCGACCCAGCAGAGCTCGAGACGGCCTGAGGCGCTGCTCGAGGACGTCGGGGAGAGCACCCCCGACGGGTCGAGTCGCACGGCGTCGAGGACCGGCGCGTCCCGCGGGGACGTCCGGTGCAGGTACGGGAGGGAGAGCTGCCGGGCGATGTCCTGCAGGGCCGGCTCGTCGATCGTCGAGACCGCGGGAGCACCCGTGGTGGGATCGGTGACGAAGCCGTCGCGGCCGGTGCCCGTCTCCTTCATCTGCCCACCCTGGCTGGTGCCGTAGCCGAGGACCGCCCCACCAGCCACGAGATCCGCGCCGAGCTCGAACGGGGTCGGCTGACCGGAGGCCGTCTGCTCACCGTCGCCGAGGTAGAAGACCACTCGCGCCCGGTCAGGGTGGGCCTGCCGGTCTCGCTGCAGGGTCGCGTCGAGGTCGGGACCGGCGACCGTGATGCTCGAGCCCTGCGAGTAGCTCGAGGTCTCGACCTGCAGCACCTCCATCGCCGTGGTCAGCGCCTGGGAGTCGGTGGTGAGCGGCAGCCGCGTGACCGTCTCGTGGTCGAACGTCAGGAGGGAGAAGCGCGATCCGGGCAGGTCGGCCGCGATCGCGGCGACGTCGGCCCGAGCGCCGTCGAGCCGCGGCCGGTGGCTGTCGTAGTCCTGCGCCACCATCGACGACGTCGTGTCGACGACGAAGAAGACGTCGAGATCGGTAGAGGCGAGCGTGACCGACCCGCCGGGCAGCCCGGGACGCAGCGCCGCGACGAGCAGCAGGATGACGGCGCCACTGCGCCGGAGCTGGCCCAGAAGCGGCTGAGGCGCCTCCGAGGTCCCGGCCGGCCACCAGATCAGCACCCCGGCCACTGCGACCAGCAGGAGCGGCAGGGGCCACGGAGCCACGGGCAGCAGGCTCAGGGACGCCATCGGAGCCTCCGCGCCACGAGCAGGAGCCCGAGGGCGAGGGCGCCGAGCCCGATCGGGCCCGACGGGTCGTCGGCGACGACGAGCTGGGGGGTCGAGGGGAGGCGACCGGCCTCGCGTGAGCTCACCTGCCGCAGGATGTCGGGCACGGCCGCGAGGTCCGTGAGGGGGTAGTAGACCCCACCGGTGCCCGTGACCACCGCCGCCATCTCGAGGGCGGCGGACGAGGCCGGACTGTCGGAGGGGTTGAGGCCGTAGACCTGGATGCCGCTGCGCTGCGCCAGCTGGCCCGCCTCGGGGAGGCTGAAGAGCGACCGTCCGGCTGCCTCGTTGTCGGTGGCGAGGATGATCGACCGGGCGCGCTCGAGCTCGGGGTGGTCGAAGCTGCGTGCGCACGTGGCGAGTCCGTCACCGATCAGCGAGCTACCGTTGCCGTTGAGGGTGCCGGCGAAGAAGCTGTCGGTCGGGTCGAGGGTGCCGAGCGCGTCCGCCGCCCGCCTCAGCTGGGCGCGCACGAACTCGTAGTCGTCGGTGAGCGGGAAGACGGGCACAGCGGTGCTGTTGAAGATGACCATCGAGATGCGCTCACCCCGGAAGCCGTCGGCGAGCCGCTGGAAGGTGGAGATGACCTGGGCGTCGACGTCGATCATCGACCCGGAGACATCGAGGCAGAGCACGACGTCCCGGTTCTCCTGGCTGCGCGCGAGCACCGACCGGTCGAGGGGGCGAGCTGCCCCGACGACGGCGGCCACCCCGACGACGAGCGCGAGACCGGCCAGGCCCACTGCCAGGACCCGTTGGCGCACCACCGCCCGGCGGAACTCCGGCAGTCGACGCAGCAGGTCGGTGTTGGCGACGGCGACCGTCCCCGTGACCCGCCGCCGCCGCAGCAGCCACCACAGCAGCAGCGCGAGCACGACGAGGACGGCCCCCGCAGCGACGGCCACCCAGGCCTGTTTCAGCTCCATCGCTCCACCACCCGTCTCGCCACGACCGCCACCTGGGTGACACTCGCCGGCTGCTCGGGGCCGAACTCGACGGGGTAGAGCAACAGGACGACGTCGGTGACCGGGTCGAGGCTGCGGTTGCCGCTGCGCCCGAGCTCGGTGAGGGTCATCGTCGGGGCACTGACACCGGTGGCCTCCTGGACGAACTCGCGCACCACGGTGCTGAGCTCCTGGTGACCGCCTCGCTGGCTCAGCTGACCGGCCTCGACCCGGCGCACCAGCTCGTCGATGCGGGCCAGGCAGGCGCCCTTCAGCCGGTCCAGCCGTGCGCCGGAGGCGAGGGCTGGTGCGGGTGGTGGGGGTGGGACGGGACGGGTGCGCCACCACACGACGACGTACCAGCCCGCGACGACGAGCAGGAGCGTCAGACCGATGACCGTCCACAGGGTGGAATAGGCCATCGGCGCGTAGAACCCGCCGTCACCGACCACGACGACGCTGCCTCTGGAGCAGGCGGAAGACCGCGCTGACCGCCTCGTCGCTGCTGCCCACCCGCGTGTGCACGATGCCGAGGTGGTCGAGGGTGCGCGCCACGTGGTCGCGCCGTTCCTGCAGCGCCACGCCGTATGCCGCGCGCAACCGCGCGTCGAAGCGCACCTCCGCAGGCAGGAGGGTGCCGTCGGCGACGTCGTAGGCGTGCTCCCCCGGCCCGGCCGCGGTCGGGTCGGCGTCCTCGACGACGACCCAGAGGATCTCGTGCTGGGCCAGCAGCCGGCGCACCAGCTGCTCGAGCTCGGCGGTCAGCTCCTGGTCGTCGCCGACGACCAGGAGCAGCATCCGCTGACGGTAGGTGTCGGCGACGTAGCGCAGCTGGTCGACGAGGCGGCTCACGCCCGACCCCAAGGTGGTGCGCCCGTCGATCTCGCGCAGCAGTCGCTCGAGGTGGGCCTCGGTGCCCCTGCTCGGGTGTGGCGTCGTCGCGGTGGCGTCGCCCTCGACGAGGCCGACCGGGTCACCGTGGCGCAGGGCGAGGTAGCCGAGCACCCCGCACACCATGACCGCCACAGCCGACTTGGGCTCCCCGCTCGAGGAGAGGGCCGCCATGCTCCGGCTGGTGTCGACGACGAGGACGACCCTCTGAGTGCGGTCCGCCACGTAGCGCTTGACCAGGGGCGACCCGTGACGGGCCGTGGCCTTCCAGTCGATGTCGCGCACCTCGTCGCCGGGGACGTACTCGCGCAGGTCGTCGTAGTCGAGGCTGCGGCCACGGAACACCGAGGTGTACTCCCCGTCGAGCAGCCCCCAGGTCTTGCGGTGGGCGACGATGAAGAGCTTGCTCTTGACCTTGGTCAGCAGCGCGGTCATGGCGTCCTGACGCCCGTCAGGGCGTGCGCACCGTGGCCACGAGGGCGTCGACGACCGACTCGACGGGGACACCCTCGGCGATGGCCTCGAAGCCGAGGACGACGCGGTGTCGCAGCACGCGGTGGGCCAGGGCCTTGACGTCGTCGGGCACGACGTGGTCGCGCCCGGCGAGCAGGGCCCGGGCCCGGGCCGCCTGCACGAAGGCGATGCTGGCGCGGGGGCTGGCCCCGAACTCGATGAAGCGGGCCAGGGCGGGCTCGATGTAGAGCTCGGCGTGCCGGGTGACGTAGACGATGCCCACGGCGTACCGCACGATCGCCGGGTCGGCGTAGACCCGCCGGGTGAGGGCCTGCAGTCGCTCCACGTCGGCGAGGGCGATGACCGGGCTCGCCGGGGCCGAGAAGACGCCTGCGTCGATGCGGTGCAGGACCTCGGCCTCCTCCTCGAGCGTGGGGTAGTCGAGCACGTCCTTGAGCATGAACCGGTCGAGCTGCGCCTCGGGCAGGGGGTAGGTGCCCTCCTGCTCGATGGGGTTCTGGGTGGCGAGGACGAGGAACGGCTCGGGCAGCGGGTGGATCCGGCCACCGATGGAGGTCTGCCGCTCCTGCATGGCCTCGAGCATCGCCGACTGGGTCTTGGCGCTCGAGCGGTTGATCTCGTCGAGCAGGACGAAGTTGGCGTGGACCGGACCCAGGTGGGTCTCGAAGGTCGCCTTCCCGGCGTCGTAGACCTGGGTGCCGACGATGTCGCTCGGCAGCAGGTCGGGGGTGCACTGGATGCGGGTGAAGGTGCCCGTCACGGTGCGCGCGAGCGTGGCCGCCGCCGTCGTCTTGGCCAGTCCCGGCACCGACTCGAGCAGGATGTGCCCGCCCGTGAGCAGGCCGATGAGCAGGGTCTCCTGCAGACGGCCCTGCCCGACGACCTTGGCCTCGAACGCCTGGGACACCGATCTCAGGGTGCGCTGGGCCCACTTGACCTCGTCGCGGGCCAGGACGGCCCCCGCCGGCTGACCTGCCGGACCGGGTGCGGTGGGCTGCCCGGGCACCGGGCGGCGCTGACCGTACTCGTCCATGGATGAGCTCTCCCCTGCTGGCGGTGCTGGTCGTCCGACCCGTCGCGGTGAGTCGTCGGTCACGGACATCGTAGACAGGCGGTGACCGTCCGGCGACCGTCCGACGACCGTCCGGGGGCAGCCGGGGCCCGTCAGGTCTCAGGCGTCGATGCGGGTGCGGTCGAGCCCGGCAGCAGAGTCGATGATGAACTCCTTGCGGGGGCCGACCTCGTTGCCCATGAGCAGCTCGAAGACGTTCTCGGCCTTCTCGGCCTCGGTGAGGGTGACCCGGCGCAGGGTGCGGTGGCGCGGGTCCATCGTCGTGTCGGCCAGCTGGTCGGCGTCCATCTCGCCGAGGCCCTTGTAGCGCTGGGGCGGCTCCTTGATGCGCTTGCCCCGCTTCTCGATCGAGGCGCGGGTGCGGCGCATCTCGGCCTCGTTGTACGTGTAGACGTAGTCGTTCTTCTTGCCCTGGTTGATGACCTCGAGCCGGTGCAGCGGAGGGATCGCGGCATACACGCGGCCGGCGTCGACCAGCGGGCGCATGTAGCGGAAGAAGAGGGTCAGCAGCAGGGTGCGGATGTGGGCGCCGTCGACGTCGGCGTCGCTCATGATGATGATCTTGCCGTAGCGGGCCGCGTCGAGGTCGAAGGAGCGACCCGACCCCGCTCCGACGACCTGGATGATCGCGGCGCACTCGGCGTTCTTGAGCATGTCGGCCACGGAGGCCTTCTGCACGTTGAGGATCTTGCCCCGGATGGGCAGCAGGGCCTGGTACTCGCTCGACCGGGCCAGCTTGGCCGTGCCGAGCGCACTGTCGCCCTCGACGATGAACAGCTCGGACCGCTCGACGTCGTGGGTGCGGCAGTCGGCGAGCTTGGCCGGGAGCGACGAGGACTCGAGGGCGGTCTTGCGGCGCTGGGTCTCCTTGTGCACCCGCGCGCTGATCCGCGACTTCATCTCGGCGACGACCTTCTCCAGCAGGAGGGCCGAGGCCGCCTTGTCGCCCCGCTTGGGGTTGGTGATCCGCTCGGTCAGCTCCTGCTCGACGACGCGCGACACGATCGCCCGCACTGCGGAGGTGCCGAGGACCTCCTTGGTCTGGCCCTCGAACTGCGGCTCGGCCAGACGCACGGTGACGACCGCCGTCATCCCCGCCGCGATGTCGTCCTTCTCGACCTTGTCGCCACCGACCTTCAGCTTGCGCGAGTTGATCTCGAGCTGCTTGCGGAAGACCTTCAGCATGGCCTGGTCGAAGCCGGCCACGTGGGTGCCGCCCTTGGGCGTGGTGATGATGTTGACGAACGACTGCATCCGGGTGTCGTAACCGGTGCCCCAACGCAGCGCGATGTCGACGACGCACTCGCGCTCGAGCTCGGTGGGGGTCATCCTCCCGGTGGCGTCGAGGACCGGCACGGTCTCGCGGAACGTGCCCGACCCCTGCAGCCGCCACACGTCGGTGACGGCCGCGTCGGGAGCGAGGAACTCGACGAACTCGGCGATCCCTCCGTCGTGGTGGAAGGTCTCCTCGCTGGCGGCCTCGGCCCCCGGTGTGCCCGCAAGGCGACGCTCGTCGCGTACGACCAGCTGCAGCCCGGGGATGAGGAAGGAGGTCTGGCGCGCCCGGTCGGCCAGCTGGTCGTAGTCGAGCTCGGACCCGGCCTCGAAGATCTGGTGGTCCGGCCAGAAGCGGATGCGGCTGCCGGTGACCCCCCGACGGGCCTTGCCCACGACCCGCAGCTCGCTCCCGGCCACGAAGGGCGCGAACGCCGACTCCGGAGAGGGCTGCCCCTGCCCGTCGTCGAAGACGCCCGGCTCGCCGCGGCGGAAGCTCATGCCGTAGGTCTTCCCACCCCGGTCGACCTCGACGTCGAGACGGGCCGAGAGCGCGTTGACCACGGAGGCGCCGACGCCGTGCAGGCCTCCGGTGGCGGCATACGAGCTGCCACCGAACTTGCCGCCGGCGTGGAGCTTGGTGAAGACCACCTCGACGCCGGTCAGACCGGTGCGCGGCTCGATGTCGACCGGGATGCCGCGCCCGTGGTCACGCACCTCCACGGAGCGGTCGGCGAAGAGGACGACGTCGATGCGCTCACCGACACCGGCCAGCGCCTCGTCGACCGCGTTGTCGATGACCTCCCAGAGGCAGTGCATCAGCCCCTTCTGGTCACGAGAGCCGATATACATCCCCGGACGCTTGCGCACCGCCTCCAGGCCCTCGAGGACCTGCAGGTGACGGGCGGTGTACGCGCCGGTGTCGGTGGAGCGTGCGGCGGTGGACAACAGGTGGGCCCTTCCTCGTCGGTGGCTTGATCGCTTGATGGCGTGATGGCGTGAGCGGCTTCGTCGGTCGTCGGGTCGTGGTGGCCAGCACCCGCGGGCAGCGTATCCGGCGTCCCCGACAGCTGCGGGGAAGGCACGCCATCCGCCAGCGGCCGCGGCCACGAACACCATCTGCGGACATCGGCCGAACGGGTGGGTGGCCGACGGCAGACGGCTCAGACCACGAGCAATACCCCCCGGGAAGAGACGGGCGTGTTTGACTGTTCGTACGGCAGACGGGTGACGCAAGCCAGCGTCATCAGGTGGACGTCATAGAGATATGACCCTCCGGGTGTGGCACCACCGACCTCAGACCGCCCCCGGGACCGACACAGACGAGAGAAGGCAGACGTGAACACGACTTTGGCCCCGAGCCTCAGCGCAGCGGATCGTTGCGACCGTTGCGGCGCCCAGGCCTACATTCGCGCCCGCCTTACGGGCGGCGGCGAGCTGCTCTTCTGCGCCCACCACGGGCGTCAGCACCTGCCGCAGCTGCAGGAGCAGGCGAGCGAGATCCAGGACGAGAGCAACCGTCTCTCGGCGAAGGAGTCGGAGGACGCCGCCCGCTGACCGGGCCTGTCCCCTCGCTCTCCACCACCTCCGCACAGTGACGTCGACGACCCATCCGGCTGGTCGTCGTGCCCGGGACGGGGTCGTCGCGGTTCCTCCGCGCGATCACGGGTCCGGGCACGTTGCTGTCGGCAGGAGACCTTTGCGGTCCGACGGCTCGAGGTCGGCGTGACCGTCCTGCTTGCGGGGACCCTCATGGTCGTGGGGCTCGTGGGCATCGTCGTCCCGGTGCTTCCCGGGCTGGTGCTCGTGCTCAGTGGGGTCGTCCTGTGGGCCGCCCTCCACGCGGACCACCGGGCGTGGGTGGTCGTCGCCGTGGCCGTCATCCCGTACGTCGCGGGGGTGGTGACCCGCTACGTCGTGCCCGGTCGACGTCTTCGCGGTGCGGGAGTCGGGTCGTGGACGCTGGCGTTGGCTGTCGTCCTCGCCGTCGTGGGCGGGCTCGTCATGCCCGTCGTGGGCGCACTGGTCGGTTTCGTCGGCGGGATCCTCGCGATTGAGCTGGCGCGATACCGCGACCTGGGGCGGGCGTGGCGGGTCACCCGGTCCGCGCTCGCGGCCGTGGGGCTGTCCGTGCTCGTCGAGCTCGCTGCAGGCGGCGCCATCGTCACGACCTGGCTCGCGGGACTGGTGCTGCTCGGGCCGGGCTGAGCGCCGGAGTGCAGAGACGGTCCTCTGTCGTGCAGCCGGGACACGCAGGAGCTGGCGGGTGAGTCAGATCACCAGGAGTCGTTGCCGCGGCGACGGTCCCACCGGGCTTCGATGCGCTGCATGAAGCCGCCGCGAGCGGCCTTGCCCGGACCGGACTTACGGTTCGTCGCGGCCTTGCGCACCGTGCCGTCGCGCCCGACGGCCCCGATGACCTTCTTGCGAGTGGGCGTGAAGGCGTAGGCGCCACCGGCCACCATGATGGCGAAGCCCAGCGCGCCCAGCCAGATCAGCTGGTTGAGCGCCGAAAGGACCACGAGGGTGAGCCCGGCGACGACGCCGACTCCACCGAGGAGCATCCGCCGCTTGTTCTGGTGCAACCCGTGGTTGGTGATGTGGGTGGCAAAGCGGGGGTCCTCGGCATACAAGGCTTGCTCCATCTGCTGGAGAACCTTCTGCTCGTGTTCCGACAGCGGCACCGTTAACCTCCCTCGCCGACCGTGGCCTTCATCAGTAAGACGTCTGACGGCCCGACAAGGTTCGCCGGGGGCCGAGGTCTTTTTTTCCTGCTCCTGTTCACTGTAAGTCCTGAGCGGCAGCCAGCGCGACAGAGCCTCGAACTTGTCGTGAGCACCACACGCTCTCCTGGGTCACGGGGTCGGGGTCGTCCGGTCGTCGGGTCGTGCTCGCCGTCCGGGGACGCCCGGCTCCCGCACCAGGGCGGCCGGGCGCACCGCTCCGGCTCCGAACCGGGCACTGGCGCGGTCGACCGCCCGGTCGGCGTCGCGCCACCCGAAGTCGGGCTCGTCGAGCGTGGCCTGGATCGGTGCGCCCGCGGCCTCGACGAGGCCTTCCATCCGGACCCCGACGAGCCGGACCCGGGCGCGTTGGAGACCGAGTGCGTCGAAGAGGGAGCGCGCGGTGGCGTAGACGTCGCGGGAGACGTCGGTCGGATCGCGCAGGGTGCGCGAGCGGGTGATCGTGGTGAAGTCGGCGAACCTCACCTTGAGGGTGACCGTGCGCCCGACGAGACCGGCGGACCGCACCCGGGCCGCCGTGCGGTCACTCAGCCGCAGCAGCTCGCGGTGGATGACGACGGGGTCGTCCACGTCGTGCCCGAACGTCTCGTCGGAGCCGATGCTCTTCTCGCGCTGCTGTCGCACGACCGCCCGTTCGTCGCGACCCCAGGCGAGCTGGTGCAGGTGGGTGCCGGTGCCGTCACCGAGGGCCGTGCGCAGGGTCTCGACCGGGGTGTGGGCGATGTCGGCCACCGTGCGCAACCCCAGGCGCTGCAGGACCTCCTCGGTGCGCTCCCCCACGCCCCAGAGGGCTCCCACCGGCAGCTGGTGGAGAAAGCCGAGGACCTCGGCGACGGGGACGACGATCATGCCATCGGGCTTGGCCAGGCTCGAGGCGAGCTTCGCGACGAACTTCGTGGAGGCCACGCCCACCGAGCACGTGATGCCCTGCTCGTCGGCGATGGCGTCCCGCAGCTGCTGGGCGATGTGGATGGGAGGACCGAGCCGGCGTCGCGCTCCCGAGACCTCGAGGAAGGCCTCGTCGAGCGAGAGTGGCTCGACGAGGTCGGTCACGGAGTGGAAGGTCGCCATGATCGCCTCGGAGATCTGGGCGTAGCGCGTGAAGTCCGGCTGGATCACCACCGCCTGGGGGCACAGCCGCCGAGCCCGGGACATCGGCATGGCTGAGGTGACCCCGAACCGCCTGGCCTCGTAGGTCGCGGACAGGACGACCGAGCGACCTCCGCCTCCGATGACGACCGGCCGGCCCCGTAGCTCGGGCCGGTCGATGAGCGAGGCCGAGGCGTAGAAGGCGTCCATGTCGACGTGGAGCACCGTGCAACCGGTGTCGTCGACCTCGCCGTCTGCGGTCCGTCGAGGCGCAGCGAACTGTCGTCGGCTCATCGCGACCCCCCGGAGCTGAGGAGGGGACGAGGGGCGCCCTCAGTCCGAGCGGGCGACGGCGTGGAGGTGGGCACCCAGGCCGCCCAGGACGGCAGCGTGGTCGGGGTGGGTGGAGACGGCCTGCTCGAGCGCGAGGAAGGCCGACTGGTCCGACGGGTCGTCGAGGGCACCCGCAGGCAGGAGGTCACCGAAGACCCGCACTCCCTGCAGCCGCTCGACGACGAGCCCGGCGTCCTCGAGGAGCCGGCGGAAGCCGACGAGGTCGAACCGTCGCGGTAGGGGGTCAGCGGCCCCCCAGCGACCGTCGGCACTGACGAGCAGCTCGAGCGCCGACCCGACCTCACCGGCGAGGACCTTGGCCAGGACCGCTGCGAGGCGCCCGGTGACGGTGACCGAGAGATGCCCCCCCGGGGCGAGCACCCCAGCGGCAGCGGTGAGGGTGGCTGCCGGGTCGTCGACGACCTCGAGGACCCCGTGGCAGCAGACGAGGTCGTAGGGCCCGGTGAGCCCGGTGGAGCCGGCACCGACGACCGAGCTGGCCCGCCCCAGCGCGTCGGTGCGCACGAGCGAGTCGGCGTCACCCTGTAGGGCGGTGACCCGGTCGGCGACCCCGGACTCGGCGGCCCGGCGGGTGAGTGCTGCGAGGGCGTCGGGGCTGGGGTCGAGGACGGTGACGGTGTGGCCGAGCTCGGCCAGGCGCACCGCGAGACCACCGGTGCCGCCGCCGAGGTCGAGGACCTGCAGGGGGCGGCCCAGTCGGGCCTGCTCGTCGATGACCAGGTGGTCGACGGCGGTCGACACCGCGCGGGTGCGCAGGGACGCCGCCCCCACACGCCCTGACGGGCGGCGTTCGTCGGCCATGAGGATCTTTCTCCGCCCTTCACTGCGTGCTGATGGTCTGCTCGCAACACTAGTGCCCCGAGCTTCCGGGGCTGGAGTGCCACAGCTTGCGCGGAGGCAGCCCGAGCAGCCCGGTGTCGTCGGGCACGACCGAGGGGTCGGCCAGCTCGCGCGACGACCGGGAGTCGGAACCGGCCGGCTTGGTGTCGGCGTACGGCGACTGCGTGAACCCCGAGGCGTGGACGAGGACACGCCGGGTGTGCACCCCGTCGACGACGTGCCCTACCCCACCGGGAGTGGCGCCGCTCGGCACCTGCCGCGGGGGCGCGGCGGGGGTGGTGGCGGCAGCAGCAGCGGCAGCAGCGGCAGCGGCAGC
>JALYVC010000330.1 GCA_030853445.1 Actinomycetota bacterium
GCTGCCGCCGACCTCGTCGAGGACGACGCCTCGGTCGGCGACGGCCGTCAGGTCCATCGCCGCGGTTCCCACGCACCACGAGGTGGCGCAGGACAGGGACGTCAGGGGCGAGGCGCCGGCTCCGCCCGCGGCGTCCACGGCCACCGAGGTGGCGTCGGGCACTGTCGCGAGGCCCAGCGACGTGGAGGCCCAGCAGCCGCCCTGGCCGTCACAGGCCAGGCCCGCCCCGAGGAAGGTGTCGGGTCCGGGGGAGTCGACGGCGGTGGCCGTCCACGTCACGCCTGTGCGGTCCGCCACGAAACCACCCGTGCCGACCACCCCCGTGGCGACGACGTCAGCGCCACGCGCCGCTACCTGGGTGGCCGTGGCCGACCCGCTGGCGCCGTCGACGACGAACGCCTCGGTGCTCCACGTCGACCCGTCCCAGCTGGCGGCCAGGGCAGAGGTCGTGGAACCGGTGTGCACCGCACCGACCGCGGTGCACGCGCTGTCGGTGGGGCACGTCACCGACCGCAGCACCGCGTCGTCACCCGTGAAGGACACGGGGAGCGCGCTCCAGGAGCCGCCGCTCCATATCGCGGCGTAGGGGACGGACGCCGACGAGTCGGGGGCGTGTGCGCTGCCGACGGCTACGCAGGTCGCGCCGTCGGGCGGGCACGACAGGTCGGTGACGACGGCCGTGCGCCCCTGCGCGTCGACCGGGGGGACCTCGATGGTCCACCCACCGCCGGGCTGGCTGCTGGCGACCTCCGAGCTGGTGCCCTGCTCCACCGAGGCGACGCACAGTCCACTGTCCGCGCAGGCGACGGCGCCCGAGGTGGGCTCCCAGGCCGACAGGGGCTCGGGCGGGTCCCAGCTCGTGCCGTCCCAGCGGCTCACCGAGGTGGAGCGTTGTCCATCGACGTGCGCCGCCGAGCTGACCAGCGCGCATCCGGGGCCGTTGGCGCAGGCGACGCCGACGACCGCGGCGGCGGCTCCGGTGCCGCCATCGGAGCCGGTGACCTGCTCCGAGCTCCACGCGGTCGCCTCGACCACCGGAGCGGCCAGGACGATCCCCTCGAGGTCGACGACGACGTGGGTGGTGCCTCCCGACCCGTTGCCCAGCGAGATGGTGCCGTCGGCCCCTACCGGCACGACGACGGCGGCGGCGACGGTCTGCCCGGCGGCCCAGTTGAGCGCGGACGTGCCCGGGTTGGCCGTGCCGGTGGCCCACGCGGTGAGGTATCCCGCGCTGGCGGGCGCCGTGACGACGACGTCGACCACGACCGCGCTGACCTGCCCCGGACGCATCGACTGCGGGGCCAGGGCCGGGTCGACGACGAGGGTGCCGAGGCCGGCCAGGGGCGCTCCGCCGTTTGTGCGCGTGTCGGCCAGGCGGTAGGGGCGCTGCGCGGCGGTGGTCCCGACCTGAGCGAGCGGCCCACTCGTGGTCAGTCCCACCAGGTCGGCGACGAGGTGGGCCGTGCCTCCGGGCGAGGTGACCACCAGGGCGACGCAACCGTCAGGGTCGACGGGAGCGAGCACGAGGTTGGCGACGGTCTGGCCGGAACGCCAGTTGAGGGCCGAGCCGCCGTAGGGCAGCGCAGCCGGGCCCCCGACCGTGACGTAGCCGCCGGCGGTGGCTCCGGTGACGGTGAGGTTGAGCACGACGGCGCCCGCTCCGGCGGCGGCCTGGCCGCGCGTGGCCACCGGCACCCTCACGGTCTCGAGGTTGGCCAGGGGGGTGGTGCCGGGCAGTCCGATGCCGCGTCGGGTGTCGAGGACGCGGGTCGGGGTGATCGGGGCGTAGGCGCCGGCGACGGTGGGCTTGCCGGCGCGGTAGTAGCCGGTGACGTCGACGACGACGTGCGCGGTCCCGGGCGAGGTGTTGCGCAGCGTGAAGCGGCCGTCGGCCGAGACGGGGACGACGGCGCCGTTGGCGACGGTCGCTCTGGCGGCCATCCAGTTGACGTTGCTCGTGCCGGGGGTGGACCCGCCGTAGGCGTAGGCGGTGAGGTAGCCGGCGGACGTGCCGCCGGTCTCCGTGAGGGTGACGGCCACCGCGCCGATGCCGGATGCGGGCAGCTCGCCACGGGAGGCGGTGCTCACGACGACCGAGCCTCCGGGGGCGACCGGGGTCGCGCCGGGGGTGCGGCGGGTATCGAGCAAGCGGTAGGGCGTGACGGGCACGTAGGTCCCGGCGGTGTCGCTGACCCCCACGACGGCAGCGGCCGCCGCAGGCCGCAGCGGGCCCGTCAGGACGCAGACGTTCAGGACGAGCGTGACGAGGACGGCTCCGACACCGACCCGACGCGTAGCACGGACCACGGTGACCTTCTCTCTCACGAAGGACGGCCGAGCCGTCGTGCGCCGTCGGCCCTCGAGGGCCGTACCCGCACAGTATCGGGTATATCGGACATCATTTCTCGGTTTTCCGTCTCGTGCGACCCCGCGGGGAGACCATGTCCGGTGGGTTCCCGGCAAAGCCTCGCCCGGCGCCGCGGTGGCCCCGCATCATGGGAGGCGTGGGCGACCACGACGACTGCCCTGACATCGACCTGCGGACCCTCGGCCTGAGCGACGGCGAGATCTCCGCGGCCAGGGCGACCGGCGCACCCTTCTCCCGTCGGCAGGTGCTCGGCGCCGGCTCGGCGG
>JALYVC010000340.1 GCA_030853445.1 Actinomycetota bacterium
GGCTGGAGGACCGTCACGGCCACCGCCGAGGTCCGCCCCGGGGTGCATCAGCTCACTTCACGCAGGGCACCCCGCCGCCCTCGAGCTGCGAGAGGTCGGTGGGCTTCGGGTTCGACCCGGCCGACACCGGCGGCTTGGCCGTCGTGGTCGGGGTGGTCGGCGTGGTCGGGGTGCGGGCCGAGGTGCTCGTACCGGGGGTGCCTGTCGCGCTCACCACCTGACCCGGGGTGCGGCCCGCGAGCAGCAGCTTGGTCGTCGCCCGCACCTGCTCCAGGTCGACGATGTTGACGTCCTCGCCGCGGGAGTTCCTGCCGAACGCCTTCACGGGAAGCGTGTAGTAGCTGACGTTGCCCCCGGCCATGTCGCGCGCCTGGCCGAGGAACGACAGCAGGTCGAGCCCGGAGTCGATCGCGGTGTTCTGCTTGACGACGTCGAGGATCCCGTTGATCTTCAAGGGGTTGGTCAGCGTGCCGGCGTTCTTCATCTGGGTGGCCACCGAGGTGATGAAGGCCTGCTGGCGTCGTGAGCGGTCGAGGTCGGTGAACTCCAGCGACGCGTTCCTGGTGTCGCGCCGCTGACGCACGAAGGCCAGGGCCTGGGCGGCGTCGAGCTCCTGCGTGCCGGCCTTGAAGTTGGCTCCGGAGTAGGTGTCGACCGTGTCGTCCAGCAGGCACACCTTGATCGGGGCGACGACCTGCGCGAGCTGGTAGAAGGCGACCATGGTCACCTCGATGAAGTGGTCGACGTGCACCTGGAGGAAGTCCTGCACCGTCTGCACCTGCGCCAGCCGGCCCGCGTCACGCGCCTTCTGGTACTTCTGTGCGGCGCTGAGCCCGGCACCGGCCGAGCCCGAGAGACGTCGCTGCTCCTGGTCGACGGCGAGCCCGTAGGCCTGCTTGATCTTGCCGGTGCACTCCTGGTCGGGGCACCCGTGCAGGGCGACCTGGTCGTCGCGGGGGATGGAGATCTCCACCGCCTTCCCCGACGCGGGGATGTGCAGCAGCATGAGCACGTTGGAGTTGAGCCCGCCGTCGGTCTGGTCACCCGCGTGGAGGGCGTCGTAGATGTCCTTCGGCAGCGGGTTGCCCTTGACGTCGACCCGGCTGTCGAGACCCATGACGAGCAGCGTGGTGTCCTGCCGCGCCGTCGTGGGACCGGTGGTGGCAGGGGTGTTCCCCTTCAGGGCGTCCGACGTCGTGAGGTCCTTCTTGAGCCCGATGATCTCGTAGGCCGCGAAACCGAGGACGGCGACGAGGGCGACGACCAGCACGCTGATGATGGTCGTGCGCAGGCGATGCGATCCGGTGGGTTCGGCGCGGTGGCGGGCCATGTCGGGGGTGGTCCTCCGTCGTGAGGGGTTACTCGTCGAGGTGCGCGTGGTCGGCAGCCGGGGATCCAGCCGGCGGACGCTCGGCACGGAGCGGGCAGGTCCAGCATGCGGGGTGGTCCTGTGAGTGTGCTGATGGGCTGGCCGGGTGACCAGCGCCCGACCCGAGGCCCCTCTCGTGTCCCCTTATCCCGCGCGGGATTGAATGGGGTCATGACGACGACGTCGAACGGCCCGGTCCGCGGTTCCACCACAGGCGGGATCCACACCTTCCTCGGCATCCCGTATGCCGCTCCCCCCTTCGGGAGCCTGCGCTTCCGTGCGCCCCGGCCGCCGCAGCCGTGGACGGACGAGCGCGACTGCACGTCGTACGGCGCAACCGCCCCCAAGCCGCCGTACCGCGCCATCGTGCGCGACCTGCTCATCGAGCCGGTCGTGCCCGGTGAGGACTGCCTCCACGTCAACGTCTGGAGCGCCGACCTCGAGGGCAGGGCGCCGGTGCTCGTGTGGATCCACGGCGGGTCCTTCCAGAACGGCTCCAACGCCGTGCCGGTCTACGACGGCTCGGCGTTCGCCCGCGACGGCGTCGTCACGGTCGCGGTCAACTACCGTCTCGGCGTCGACGGCTTCGCGCACCTGCCTGACGCGCCCGACAACCGCGGTCTGCTCGACCAGATCGCGGCGCTGACGTGGGTGCGTGACAACATCGCGTCCTTCGGCGGCGACCCGGGCCGCGTGACCATCTGCGGTGAGTCGGCCGGCGCCATGGGCGTGACCACCCTCGCCGCGATGCCCGCCGCCCGCGGCCTCTTCCAGCGCGTCATCGCGCAGAGCGGGGCCGGGCACCACGTGCTGCACCCGGAGTCGGCACAGAAGATCACCGCCGGGCTCGCCAGCCTGCTCGGCGTCGAGGGCACCGCTGCGGCGCTGGCCGATGTGCCGCTGCCCCAGCTGCTCGCCGCCCACGACGAGCTGTCCCTCATGGTCGGCACCAACCCCGACCCCCGCAAGTGGGGCGAGGTCGCCGCCAACATGATGCCCTTCGAACCCGTCGTCGACGGCGACTCCCTCCCCGGGGTGCCGTATGCCGTGCACGCCGCCGGAGAGGGCGCCGACGTCACCTTCCTCGTCGGCTCGAACGACGACGAGCACGCGCTCTTCCTTTATCCCCTGCTCGACCAGATCGACGAGGCGCGGGTGCGCGGCACCTTCGCCGCCTTCTCCGCCCGGGACGGCGCCTACGAGACCTACGTCGAGCGCCTGGGCACCGACCACGCGGGCCAGGTCATGGTCGCCGGTCTCACCGACTGGTTCTTCCGACTCCCGGCCCTGCGCCTGGCTGAGGCCCGGGTCGCGCTGGGTCAGGACACCTACGTCTACGAGTTCGGCTGGAAGAGCCCGGTGATGGGCGGCCTGCTCGGCGCCGCGCACGCCATGGAGATCGGTTTCGCCTTCGACACCCTCGGCGTCCCCGAGGGTCGACCGATGGTGGGCGACGAGCCGCCCCAGGCGCTCGCCGACGACATGCACGGAGCCTGGGTGTCCTTCGTGCGCGACGGCGACCCGGGCTGGGCTCCGTACGGGCAGGAGCGACACACGCGCCGCTTCGGCGGCCACGACGACGGCGAGGTAGTGCTCGACCCCGAGCCGCAACGTCGGCTCGCCTGGCCGCACCGCTAGCCCACCCCCGCGCCGAGTGGGGTCCGTGAGGCCGGCGCGGTGGTGCGCTCCTGGCGTCGGGCGCACCTGAGGGGGCCCTGTCCGGACCCGGACCTAGGCTGGGCCGCACGCCCTCCCTGCGGCGGCCCCTCGATGACGAAGGACGTGCCATGACGGCTCTCGACCGCTTCCGCCTCACCGACAAGGTGGCGATCGTCACCGGGGGCACGAGGGGCCTCGGGGCCGGTTTCTCCCGCGCCCTCGGCGAGGCCGGGGCGAGGGTCGTCATCGGTGGCCGGGACGACGTCGCCGGGGCGGCGCAGGTGGCCGCGCTGGCCGCCGACGGCATCGAGGCGACGTACGTCGCGGGAGACGTCACCGTGACCGCCGACGTCGAGCAGCTGCTCGCGAGCACCCTCGACGCCTACGGCCGGGTCGACGTGCTCGTCAACAATGCCGGGGCCTGTGTGCACGCCCCGGCCCTCGAGGTGACCGAGGAGGACTGGCACCACGTGATCGACACCAACCTGGGCGGGGTGTGGACGGTGGCGCGCACGGTCGGCCGGCACCTCGTCGGCCAGGGCTCGGGGTCGATCGTCAACATCGGCTCGATGTCGGGCATGGTCGTCAACCGGCCGCAGTGGCAGCCGGCGTACAACGCCTCCAAGGCGGCCGTGCACCACCTCACCCGCAGCCTCGCGGCCGAGTGGGGTCCGTCGGGGGTGCGGGTCAACGCGCTCGCGCCGGGATACATCAAGACCGACATGTCACCGGTCGACGAGCCGCAGTTCCGCCGGATGTGGATCGAGGACGCCCCGATGCAGCGCTACGGGACGGTGGAGGAGCTGGCCCCGGCGGTCGTCTTCCTCGCCAGCGACGCGTCGTCGTTCGTCACCGGGTCGGTGCTCGTGGCCGACGGCGGGTACACGGCCTTCTGAGCGCCCTTTCGCCTTCCCTCACCACCCTCACCACCCTCACCGCCCTCACCCGCCCTCACCACCGACCAGGAGGCACTCGTGCTCTGGCTCTTCGACATCAACGAGACCCTGCTCGACCTCGCCCCGGTGGAGGAGGTCCTCCAGGAGGCGGCCGGCCACCCGGGCACGCCGCTGCTGCAGCCGTGGTTCGACACGCTCATCCAGACGGCGCTCACGCTGGCCGCCGCCGACCGCTACGAGGACTTCGGCCGCCTCGGTGCCGCCGCGGCCGCCGACGTGGCCGACCGCTGCGGTGGCAGCTGGGCAGAGGCAGACGGCGCGGCCCTGCGCTCGGCCTTCGGCGGCCTGACCGCGCACCCGGACGTCGTCCCGACGTTCGAGGCCCTGCGCAAGCGGGGCGACCGGCTCGTCCCGTTCGGCAACTCGCCGCTGTCGACGATCGAGACGCAGCTGCAGGGGGCGGGTCTGCGCGACCTCGTGGACGACGTCGTCTCGGTGGACATGGCCGGCGCGCTCAAGCCGTCCCCGCAGGCCTACGCCACAGCACTGCAGCGGCAGGGGGTGTCTGCTCAGGAGGCGGTGATGGTGGCGGCCCACGGGTGGGACGTGCTCGGCGCCGCGTCGGCGGGGCTCCGCACGGTCTTCGTGACCCGCGACGGCCGACGGCCGCTGCCGGCCGACCCTAGGCCCACCGCAGTCGTCACCGACCTCTCCCAGCTGGCCGGTCTGCCGCTCTGAGGCCCCCCCTCCCCCCAGCGTCCGCACGCACCGGTTCGTCCTCATCCCCACCGAGTCGCTGCAGACTCTGGGGCGGCTCGGGCTTCCTCTAGAACTACTCGCTCGACCCGAGCGCAGGGCGCGCTCACCATGAGGGCCGCCGACTGCGGCTTCTACACCGGCAAGGTCGCGGCAGTCTTCAGAGCAGACCCGACGGTCATTAAGGCCCTGCTCAGAGGTCCTCGACCCGACGCTCCTCGACGACGCGACGGTCCTTGGCGGGGTCACTGGGGTCCTCGACGATCCGGGTGCGTCGCTCCACCCGGTTGCCGCGCAGCTTCGGGTTTGAGCGTTGGTAGTTCTGGATCGTGCCGAAGACCAGCGCCAGGAGGCCGCCGATCATGAAGATGTAGCCGACCATGTTGAGATTCGTGTTGAGGTACTGCGTGTCGAGGGTCGAAAAGCTCATGACCGCGCCGACGACGATGAGGAACACTCCGAGACCGATGCCCATATCACTGCCTTTGCCGTGGGGGGACGGCGAGGACGGGTCGCCTCGTCGCGAGCCCGGCCCTGGCCGAGCATCCCCTTCCTACCCTGATCCGGGGCTAGCCATGCACCGGACGCGCCGGGCGTGGGGGACTGCGCCGGACGCGCGTGCATTCGCGGGCACGTGCCCCCGTATGCGCCACCCCCAGCCGGACGCGCGTGCATTCGCGGGCACGTGTCCCCGTATGGGCCCGGCCCGTCAGACCCCGCGCAGGTCGAGGGTCAGCTCGGTCGGCCCCCCCGGCACCAGCCGCAGGGGGATGCCCCAGTCCTGCTGGAAGAGGTGGCACGCCGCGTGCTCGGCGTCGCCGTCACAC
>JALYVC010000375.1 GCA_030853445.1 Actinomycetota bacterium
TGCCTCGGCGTCACCCCCAACGTCACGACTCACCCCGGCAGCAACACCCTCGACTCATACCAGGATTCTCCCGAACGATGCGTCCAAGGCCCGGGACCGCCACGCACGAAAGACACCACCCACCTAGATGCATCCGGCCCTCCGCCAGTCGGAGCGCGTGCCACGCCGGGCCGGACCGGCGGGCGTGGACAGGACTCATAGTCAAAGTTTGCCACGGTCGACGCGCTGGGGTGCAAGGCCGGGAGCCCCGGGGCAGGCGCAGGGGCCCCGTTGCTGCGGTCAGGGACGTTCGGCCCTGTCCGGGCTAGTCCGACCCGGCGACCGTAAAAAGGCGGAGCACCCGTCCACCTCGGTGCTTCAACGGCCAACCGACGCGCGACCCACGAACAACGAGGAGATCGCCATGATGTGGTGGAGCAACAGCGGCTGGGGTGCCGGCAGCTGGACGGTGATGGTGCTGATGATGGTGCTCTTCTGGGGAGCGGTGATCACGGTGGGCGTCTGGGCCGTTCGCCGTGGCCGTGCGGGGGTGCGCGATGGCGGTGCGTCCATGCCGCTCGACCGAGCGGACCGTGACCTGGCCGAGCGGCTCGCGCGGGGGGAGATCGACGAGGCGCAGTTCACGCGCACCCGGTCCACCCTGCACTCAAGTGACTCGTCCCGCCCCGACTCCCAGGTCTGAGCGGGCTCCTCCAGCCTTGCCATCTATACCCCTAGGGGGTATTCTTACCGTATGAGTAGCCTTTTTGACGATCCCCGCGTGCCTGACCAGACCGACGCGACGTCGGCGGTCGACCCGGTCTGCGGGATGACGGTGGATACGGGCACGGCCCTGGCCGTGGACCACGACGGGCATCGCGACTACTTCTGCTCGGCGGGCTGTCGGGAGACGTTCCAGGCCCCGCCCGGGACCGCTCCTTCGCCTCGCCCCGCAGCGGGTGAGGCGGTCGAGGCAGCGCTGTACACGTGCCCCATGCACCCGCAGATCCAGCAGCCCGGACCGGGCGCGTGCCCGATCTGCGGGATGGCCCTCGAGCCGATGACAGTAACCGCGGACCGAGGCCCCAACCACGAGCTGCTCGACATGACCCGCCGTTTCTGGGTCGGTCTCGCGCTGGCTGCGCCGGTGTTCCTGCTCGAGATGGGCAGCCACCTGTTCAGCGCCGTGCAGGACCTCGTTCCGGCGACGGTCTCCACCTGGGTCCAGCTCGTCCTGGCCACCCCGGTCGTACTGTGGGCCGGTTGGCCGTTCTTCGTCCGCGGGTGGGCCTCGGTTCGCACCCGCAACCTCAACATGTTCACCCTGATCGCGATGGGCACCGGCGTCGCCTGGGCCTACAGCGTCGTCGCGACCCTCGCCCCCGGGATCTTCCCCCCCTCGTTCCGCACGATGGGCACGGTCGACGTGTACTTCGAAGCGGCGGCGGTGATCACCGTGCTGGTCCTGCTGGGACAGGTCCTCGAGCTCCGGGCCCGGGAGCAGACCTCTGGGGCGATCAAGGCACTGCTCGACCTCACCCCCAAGACAGCGCGCCGCCTCGGTGCCGACGGTGACGAGCAGGAGGTCCCGCTGCAGGACGTGCAGCTCGGTGACCGACTCCGGGTGCGTCCCGGGGAGCGGGTGCCGGTCGACGGCAGCGTCGAGGACGGCCGCTCCTCCGTCGACGAGGCGCTGGTGACGGGCGAGTCCATGCCAGTCACCAAGAGCGCCGGGAGCAGTCTCATCGGCGGCACCATCAACGGCACCGGCGCGCTGGTCATGCGAGCCGAGAAGATCGGCCGCGACACGATGCTCGCCCGGATCGTCGCCATGGTCGCCGAGGCCCAGCGCTCCCGGGCCCCGATCCAGCGGATGGCGGACCGGGTGGCCGGGGTGTTCGTGCCCATCGTCATCGGCATCGCCGTCGTCGCGTTCGCGGCGTGGGCGCTTCTCGGACCCCAGCCCACGTTGGCCCACGCCTTGATCGCGGCCGTGGCGGTGCTGATCATCGCCTGCCCCTGCGCACTGGGGCTGGCCACCCCGATGTCGATCATGGTCGGGGTCGGCCGCGGCGCCGGTCTGGGGGTCCTGATCAAGAACGCGGAAGCCCTGGAACGTATGGAGAAGGTCGACACCCTCGTCGTCGACAAGACCGGCACCTTGACCGAGGGCCGCCCCTCCGTCACACACATCAGGTCGACCGCCGGCTTCGAGGACGACGAGATCCTGCGTCTGGCCGCCGGGGTCGAACGTGCCTCCGAGCACCCGCTGGCCCACGCCGTCCTCCAGGCCGCGGACGCCCGCGGCATCTCCATCCCGGACGTCGAGGACTTCGACGCCCCGGTGGGTCGCGGGGTGCTCGGGCGCGTCGAGGGCCGCACCGTCGTCCTGGGCAGCGCCGACTTCCTGTCCTCCCAACAGATCGACTCCACCACCCTCGCCGAGGAGGCCGACGGGCTGCGCGCTGACGGCGCCACCGCGATCTTCATCGGCGTCGACTCCCGTGTGGCCGGGGTGCTCGCCATCGCCGACCCCGTCAAAGAGAGCACACCGGCCGCCCTGGTCGCCCTGCGTGACGACGGGGTCCAGGTCGTCATGCTCACCGGTGACAACCGGGTCACCGCCGAGGCCGTCGCCCGCCAGCTGGGGATCGACCAGGTCGAGGCCGAGGTCCTACCCGACCACAAGAGCGACGTGGTCAAGCGACTGCGGGCAGCCGGACACGTCGTGGCCATGGCCGGGGACGGCGTCAACGATGCTCCCGCCCTGGCCGCCGCCGACGTCGGTCTCGCCATGGGTTCTGGCACCGACGTCGCCATCGAGAGCGCCGGGGTCACCCTGCTGGGTGGCGACCTCATGGGCGTCGTCCGAGCCCGCCAGCTCTCCACCAAGACCATGCGCAACATCCGCCAGAACCTCGTCTTCGCCTTCGTCTACAACGCCGCCGGCATCCCCATCGCCGCCGGCATCCTCTACCCCGTCACCGGGCTCCTGCTCTCCCCCATCATCGCCGCCGCCGCGATGGCCCTGTCCTCGGTCAGCGTCATCGGCAACGCCTTGCGGCTACGCACCCAGAAGCTCTGAGGACCCTGGTGGCTTCCGTCGTCCGGGAGGCACCGCACATCCCACCCCTGGACGGCTGACGACGAAGACCATGCGGGACGCGTCCGGTTGGCTGAGACCAGACGCCCGGGTCATCACCCACCCGCCGCTGGCCTCGCTCGAGGGACCGGTTGATCGCAACATACCTTCCGCGCTGAACTCAGTCCGGTGACAGGGCGATGATGGAGTCATGAGCGTGGACGTGACCGTGCTGTACTTCGGCGGCTGCCCGAGCTGGCAGACGGCGATCGAACGCGTGCGCGCTGCCTCGACCCGGACCGGAGTGCAGGTCCGGGTGCGCACACAGGCAGTGGAGTCCAACGAGGACGCGGATCGGTTGGGGTTCACGGGCTCGCCGACCATCCTGCTCGACGGAATCGACCCGTTCGCCCGGCCGGGCGAGGTCTCAGCCCTGGCCTGCCGGATGTACACCACACCAGATGGCTTGGCAGGTTCGCCGACGGTCGACCAGCTCGTTGACGCCCTGACCCGGCTCCTCGCTTGATAGGCCACACTCAACCTCTCCCCGGCAGAGTGGCGCGGCGAGACGATTGGCACATGGCAGCGGCGGCGGTTGAGCACGAGGAGGTAGAGCGCCCCACCTGCTGGTGCTGAGGGAACGGGTTCGAGAGCAGGACCTGTCCCGACTGTCGTGTACCGGGTTTGATGGACACCATCAACTGACGGAGGTCTGCACACGGCCGCACCACGGAAGTACCCGAACGAGCGTCGCGAGCGAGCGATCCGGTTGACGCTGGACACCCGCAAAGACCCTGCCTCACGGTCGGGCCCGTGTTCGCGGATCGGTGGGCCGAGCCGCGGAACGCACCGCGGCGCAGGCCCCGCTGGTCGCCCTCGCCCCCGGGAAGCGGGCCACCGCTGACGGGCAGCTGGCCCGGTCTGAGGACGTCCCTGGTTGCGGCGCCACGGCCGCGGCGGGCTGACGGGTCCACCTGCCGGGGGTGACCAACGCTCAGTTCGTCCCGTACGCGGTGCTCGGCTGCTCAAACGCGGTGGTGCGGTTTCTGGCGGTCGAGCCGTTCCAGGTGCCCACCTCCTGACAGGTGGCGGCCGTCGGCAGCGAGTGCTCGGCCGGTGAGTGCTGATGTCCTGCATCCATCGTAGGTAGAGCTCGAGGTGGGCTCGGTGTGCCTGCAGTGGGTCGAGGTCACTGTGGCGGCGCCACATCAGGAAGGCCCACAGGTCGGACTCGGCCTGCCCTGGCATGACCTCCCACCTCCCTCAGGGAGGCCGTGGACGTCGGGCAGCGCCAGCCCTCACCCTCGGGGGCCTAGATCCGCGGGTGGGGCAGCCGGACGAGGGTGCCGCCGCCGATGAGGTTGGTGATGACGGGTTCGGTAAACAGGGCGTGAGGGTTGCCGAGGTCGGGTGGGCCGCCGGCGTCCGTCCGAGGTCCTTGGCTACCGCGCGCAGGGTGTCGAGGATGTCCCAGTTGCGGGGGTGAACTTGCTGTGCCCGAAGGGGTTGGCGCCGGAGAGCCGGCCCGCGCCGGGGTGGGCCGGCTCGTCGCGGTGGTACTTCGCGGTGAGGAAGCCACCGGCGAGAGGACTCCACGGCACGAGGGCGAGGCCCATCGCCTGGGCCGCGCGGACGTGCTCACGTTCGACGTCCCGTGAGACGAGGGAGTACTCCAGCTGCAACGCAATGGGCCCGGGCAGGCCGTGGGCTCGGGCGAGGGTAGCGGCCTGGACCGCGAACCAGGCGGGGACGTTGGAGAAGCCGTAGTGCACGATCTTGCCCGCGGCCACGAGGTCGACCATCCCGCGCAGGACCTCGTCGGCGGGGGTGAACCCGTCCCAGAGGTGCATCCAGTAGAGGTCGATCCGGTCGGTCCGCAGCCGGCGCAGTGACCCGTCGACGGCGCGGGTCATGTTCGCCCGACCGGAGCCACCTCTGACGGGGCCACCGCCGGCCCCGAAGCCGTACTTCGTGGCCAGTACGACGCCATCACGGGCACCGCGCTCGGCGAGGAGCCGGCCGAGCAGCTCTTCACTGGCCCCCCCGGAGTAGACGTCGGCGGTGTCGAGGGCGTTGCCCCCTGACTCGAGGTAGCGGTCGAGGACCGCTGCGGAGCCGGAGTCGTCAGAGCCCCACCCGGCGCCGCCCATGGTCATGGTGCCGAGGGTGAGGGGGCTGACCAGCAGTCCGGAGTGGCCGGGTGTGGAGGTTGGCGCCGGGCGCGACGGTGTTGACCCGCACCGCGCGGGGGCCGTACTCGGCCGAGCAGGCTCGAGCCAGCCGCTCAGGGGGCGGCCTTGGTGGCGGTATAGACGCCACCGTACGGGCTGTCGACGCGGGCCATCCACGAGCCGACGTTGACGGTCGCGCCGGTACCGCGCTCCGCCATGACCGGGTAGATCCCCGCATCGGGACCAGGACGTTCTCGTGAGTCATGCACGAGCGTGGCTCCAGCTCCCCATCGATGACAACATCCCCCACAAGTCCCCGCAAGTGGCAGTCGGACGATGCATTCCCAACGGGGGAATGGTCTTGTCTCAGGAAGCTTCTGCTCGAGCACGGGCAAGCGCCCGGACGTTCGTGGTGGGGACGGGTCTTGCGGGGATTCACACCGCCCGTCCGCTAGGATCTCGTCTGTGAAGATCCATGGCAAGATCCGGGAGGACGTTGCCGTCGGCTTCATCGTCCACAACCTGTCGAATCAGAGCCTCGTGGCCTTCCTGGGCGACGAAAGGTTGCGCGCATTCCGGGATCTCGTCGCGGATGGCAAGACCATCGCTGCCGCCGCGGAGTACGAGGCGGTGACCGGAGCGGGCCTGCCGGAGTGCCATCTCGCAGTCGAGCTCACGGTCGTGAGCACGCGAGGGCCTGCTCCCGAGTAGGGATACCACGCTGGCGCGCAGACGCTGCGACCTGAACAAGAGATGAGCAGAGGTCCCACTCCGTACGCCGCACGCCCGTTCGACGTCAGTCGTCGAGGGACCGGGGGTAGGCAAGGAGCTTGGGCATATCCCGGCCCAGCTCCTTCACATCGAAGCCGAGCGTGGCGCTGGCCTCCGAGGACGTCAGGGAGAAGCTGTCGGTGCCGGAGGTGACCTCGACCCGGTTGAGGTTCTCGATGGTCCCGAGGAGCAGTGTGGCCGGGTGGGTGAAGTCGACGCTGTCGAATGGCTTGTCGAGCGCGGTGTAGGCCACCGTCAGTGCGTACGGACTGGAGACGGTGTGCAGGGTGAGCGTGTGCGTGCCCATGGAACCAAAGCCGGCGTCAGCGGTGAGGGCAATGACCTTGGAGTTGTCACCCAGGTGAGCCGTTCGGCTCTGCCAAAGACTGTCGGCCTGGCTCACTGCATCCGTCGGAGCCGACTCGCGGCCCGTGGTGCATCCGGTGAGGACCACGGCCCCGAGCTGCACCGCGCAAACCAGTCCCCGCAGCACTTCAGATTCTCCTGTTCGGTATCGGTTTCCTCCCGCGGAAGCCCACGAGGCTCAGGAGCCCGGTCCGTGTCTGGACCGCTACGAATGCGATGCGAGGGGTCTGGACATGGTACTCGGAGGTTCCGACGCCCGACGCCCTTGCGCCACGCGCCGTGTCACTTCGACGATGAGGTTGGCCGCCGCAGAACCGCCACCGTGGCCAACCCCACTCGTCTGATCCGGACGGCCTCGACGTCAACAGCGTCGAGTCGACTGGTGGCCCCACACCGACACGGTGGTGACGAAGGTCAACACGCGTGCGGGCGAGCGACCCCGCTTCGACGCCTTCGTCGCAGTGAGTGACCGGTTGGATCCCGACCGGGGTTCTGCCGACGACCACCTGAGGCGGGTCCTGCCCGCTGAGGCCCTGTGGCGCCGGCCCGGGTCAGGTCACCGTGAGGTGAGCTGGCGCAGCAGGGGACGCATAGCCGCGGCTCCGCTGAGCAGGTGGAGCCGGTCGGAGGCACCCGTGAGGGCGGCGTGCTCGTCGTCGGTGAGCTGCAGGTCGGCCGCGGCGGCGTTGGCCTCGAGCTGCTCGACGCTCGAGGCGCCGGGGATCGCGATGACGTGCGCGTCGTGCACGAGCCACGCGAGGGCGACCTGGCTGGGGGTGGCGTCGTGCGCGGCGGCCACCTCACGCAGCGTGTTGATGAGGGGTTGCGCGCGTTGGAGATTCTCGGGCAGGAAGACCGGGTTGTAGCGGCGCACTCCGTTGCTGGGGCGGTTGCTGACGTCGTACCGGCCGCTGAGCAAGCCCTGGCCGAGCGGGCTCCAGGCGATGACGAGCCGGCCCGAGGTCCGCGCCCACGGCACGAGCTCGCGCTCGGGGCGCCGGTCGAGGAGGCTGTACTGGACCTGGTTGCTCAGCACCCTGCGCCCCAACGCACCTTCGGCCTCCTGCCAGCGGGCCAGGGAGTAGTTCGAGACACCGACCTCGCCGACGAGGCCCACGTCTTGTAAGGCAGCCATCCCGCGCATCGTCGTGCGGTCGCGCACTACCGGGTTGGGCTGGTGCACCTGGTAGAGGTCGAGGTGGCGCACCCGGAGCCGGCTCGCGCTGGCAACGGCGCGCTGCTCGACGACTGGGGCGGTCGGCATCACCGGGAAGACCTTGGTGGCCACGACGACGCTCTCGGCGTCGTCGCCGAGGGCCTCACCCAGGATGCGCTCACTGCGCCCGAAGCCGTAGACCTCGGCCGTGTCGTAGAGGGTGATGCCCAGCTCGAGCGCGCGACGCACGATCGCATGGGCGCGGTCGGTGGCGTAGGCGTCGCCGTAGCCCCACTCCTTCGACCCGAACTGCCACGTGCCGAGCCCGATCACGCTGAGGGGCTTGGTGGTCTGGACCGACTCGACGTATCGCATGGCCTCAGTAGAGCACCGGCGCCCGATCTCCTCGGCAGCCACCCGTGCGACGCCCAGCCCGACGGGGTAGACATCGTGGGTGACCACCACCACCGACACCACCTCGACCCCCTCCCCGAGCAGCGCCAGCGGCGGGGAGGACTGCGTCGTCTTCGTCCTCTTCGGGGCGACCGGTGACCTTGCCAAGCGCATGGTCCTGACCGCCTTCTACGAGCTGCACACCCGCGGGCTCATGCCTGACCGCTGGCGCCTGGTCGGCAACGGCCGCGGGGACGTCTCGCACGAAGACTTCCACGCGCACGTCAAGCAGGTCCTCACCGACTTCGGCGACGGGGCCCCGGAGGGCCAGGAGTGGGAGGACTTCAGCTCTCACCTGCGGTTCGCCGGCGGTGGGTTCGACAAGAGCGACCCGGGCAGCCTGCTCGACGTGCTCAAGGAGGCGCACGACGACATCGGCGACGCCCGCTACATCCACTACCTGGCGATCCCCCCGACCGCCTTCACCAAGGTGACCGAGGGTCTGGCCGAGCACGACCTGATCGAGGGGTCGCGCGTGGTCTACGAGAAGCCCTACGGTCAGTCGCTGGAGAGCTTCCGCGAGCTCGACGAGCTGGTGCACTCCCTGATGGACGAGGAACAGGTCTACCGGATCGACCACTTCCTGGGCAAGGAAGCCACCCAGAACCTGCACGTGCTGCGCTACGGCAACGAGCTCGTGGGCCGTTCGTGGTGCCGCGACGCAGTGGCCCAGGTGCAGATCGACGTCCCGGAGACGCTCGACGTGGCCGACCGGGCCACGTTCTACGACGCCACCGGTGCCTTCCGCGACATGATCGTCACCCACCTCTTCCAGGTGGCGGCCGAGGTCGCCATGGAGCCTCCCCTCAGCCTCGGGGCCGACGACCTGCAGACCGCCCGGGAGTCGGTGCTCGCGGCCTTCCGCCCGGTGCGCCACGAGGACACGGTGCTCGGGCAGTACGCCGGCTACACCGACCTCGACGACGTGCCCGACGACTCACGCACCGACACCTTCGCCGCAGTAAGGCTGTGGGTGGACACCGAACGATGGCACGGGGTGCCGTTCGTGCTGCGCTCCGGTAAGCAGCTGGGTACGAGCAAGCAGGTCGTCAGCCTGCTGCTGCGGCCGCAGGAGGGCCCGATCAGCAAGTCGCCGGGACACACGATCCTGCAGTTCTCGCTCAAGGGGTCGGGGTGCATCGACGTCCAGATGATCGTCAAGGCGCCAGGACCCGACCTCGAGCTGGCCGTCACTCGCACGGCCATCGACCTGGGCAACGTCGGTGAGGGTGGGGCGCTCGCGCCGTACGTCTCGCTCCTGCACGACGTCGTGCTCGGCGACCGGTCGCTCTTCACCAGCAGCGCCGGCCTCGAAGCCGCCTGGGCGCACACCGCCGACCTGCTGGCCGACATGCCCGACCCGGTGCCCTACGAGCCGGGTAGCGAGGGACCGCACACGGCGCACGACCTCACCGACGGCGTGGGCTGGCTCTCCGACGCGCTGTGATCGCCTGAGCCCCGCGGGCGGCAGCGGACAGCGCTCCGGCGGCCTCTTGAGCTGAAGCCGCCGGAACTCGTGCAGCCGCCTTCCCGGGAGAACGGACGCGCGTAGTCTCCCCACTACCCGGCGCCAGACGAGTTACACCCCCGGTCGGTCTCGGGTGTCGGTGCTGGCTGGCATGATCGTGACCGTGAGCACCCTCGTCTTCGTCCATGCCCACCCCGACGACGAGGCCAGCGCCACCTCCGGGTCCATGGCCAAGGCCTCGGCCGAAGGGCACCGGGTCGTCGTCGTCTACGCCACCAACGGCGACCACGGCTCGGCGCCCGACGACCTGGCGCCGGGCGAGACCGTCGTGCAGCGTCGCCGCGCGGAGGCGCAGGCCTCTGCGCGAGTGACGGGCACCGCCCGGGTCGCCTGGCTGGGCTACGCCGACTCCGGCATGACCGGTTGGGAGCAGAACGCCGCCGATGGGGCCTTCCACAGCGCCGACCTCGACGAGGCAGCTGCCCGTCTGGTCGCCGTCCTCGACGAGGAGGACGCCGACGTCGTCATCGGCTACGACTGGCATGGGGGCTACGGCCACCCCGACCACGTCAGGGTGCACGACGTGGTGCAGCGCGCCCTCCCCCTCGCCGCCCGCCGCCCGCGTGAGCTGCAGGCGACGATGAACCGCGACCGGATGCGGGCGATGTTCAAGATGGCCAAGGCCGCCGGCATGAGCTCCGACTGGGACCCCGACGCCCCGGCCGACGACGGCAACCCGGTCGGCACGCCGGAGGGTGAGATCCACTGGGAGGTTGAGCTCGGAGACCTCGTCACCACCAAACGTGCGGCCCTCGCCTGCCACGCGAGCCAGACCTCCGACGTGGGCATGATGCTGGCCATGGACCCCCACGTCTTCGCGATGGCCTTCGGCGCGGAGCACTACATCGAGCCGGGTCGACCGGCCGGGATGGTCAAGGGCTGGTGGCTCGACCAGGTGGCCTGAGGGCGGAGCGCGCGGTCAGCCCGGCGTGACCACTCCGGCGAGCAGGAGGCGCCGGGTCAGGTCGGCGCCGAGCTCCTGGGCGTGGGCGTCGTGCTGGGTCAGCAGACGGCGCACCACGAGGACCTCGGTGGCGTCGAGCTCGACGGGCGCGGCCCGGCCGACGAGACGGGTGACGCCGTCGGTGCCCACCCGGATCCTCGCGAGCAGGTGCGGACGCAGCGTCACTCTCCCGAGCTCGCCGACGCGAGCGGCCGCCTCGGTCTGGGCGAGCGGCGACACCGGGGCGGCCCGCTGGCTGCGACGGGCCCGTATTCCGAGCACCTGGGCCAGGTCGTCGGCGGCGAGGCCCTCGATGGCCCGCACCAGCTCGGCGCGCGCCGCCTCGGTGGCGGCGCTCAGGTCGTGGGCGTCGCCCAGGTCGACGCCGAGCGGGAGTGACTGACGCAGCACGGAGCCGGCGCTGGCGCGTCGTACGGCCTGCTCGACGAGCGCGTCGGCGACGTGGCGCGTGGTCCACGCGTGGACACCCAGGGTGAGGTGCGTGCTGACCCCGCCGAGCGCGGTCGCGGAGTGGAGGTAGCCACGGGGCAGGTAGAGACAGTCACCCGGCCGGAGGGTGGCCTCGATCAGGGGTGGGGTCGACGCAGCGGCCTCGACGGCGGCCCGGTGGTCGGTCCAGGGTTCGTCGCGCAGGGGCAGGGCGTGGACGGGGGAGTGGATGCGCCAATGCTTCTCACCCGAGATCTGCAGGACGAAGACGTCGTGCAGGTCGTAGTGGTCGCTGAAGCCGGCACTCTGCGGCGGGGTGACATAGGCGTTGGCCTGCACGGGGTGGCCCAGATCGGCCGCGAGCTGCTGTGAGAAGGCCGTGACGGCAGGCCAGGTGCGGTGCAGCCCCTGGAGCACCATCGTGGCGCCGTCGGCGAAAAGGCGAAGGAGCTTGTCGTCGCTGATCTGGTCGGCGACCGCGGCTCCGACCCCACCGCCGTCGGTGAACTGGGCGTCGGGGTAGGTGGTGCCACCCTTGGCCACCCGCAGGAAAGGAGTGCGCAGGCCGCGTTGCGAGACGAGCTCGTCCACGGCCGAGGGGCTGAGCAGGTCGTCGAAGCGGCCTCCAAGGTCGACCGCGGAGGAGAGCAGGGGCTCACGACCCCATACGCGGGAGGCGAACTCGTCGACCGGGACGGTGACCAGACGGGACAGGGCGGGGTGCCCGTCGACACGGACGGGCAC
>JALYVC010000401.1 GCA_030853445.1 Actinomycetota bacterium
CTTCGGGGGAGAGGTGTGGCTGGTCGAGCCCGCCGAGCTGGTGGCCGCGGTGCGGTCGCGGGCCGTGGCGGCCCTGCGCCTGCACGAGCAGGACGGCGAGGGCGGCCTGTCCGCTGGGCGGATGGGAGGGTGACGCGTTGCGCCCGCCGGGATAGCGTCCGGGCATCGGCAGGTCGGTCTCGGCAGATGGGACTTCACGGTGGCGACGGACACCTACACGCACGGCCACCACGAGTCGGTCCTGCGCTCGCACACCTGGCGCACCGCGGAGAACTCGGCGGCCTACCTGCTGCCCCACCTGCGCGTCGGGCTCTCGGTCCTCGACGTCGGCTGCGGCCCGGGCACGATCACCCTTGACCTCGCCGAGCGGGTGGCCCCGGGCGTGGTCGTCGGCCTCGAGCGCGTCGAAGCCCCGCTCGAGGCGGCCCGGCAGCACGCGGCGGACCGCGGTGACACCGGCACCCAGTTCGTCATCGGTGACGTCTACGCGCTCGAGGCCCCCGACGACACCTACGACGTCGTGCACGCCCACCAGGTGCTGCAGCACCTCACCGACCCGGTCGCCGCGCTGCGGGAGATGCGCCGGGTGACCAGGCCGGGCGGCATCGTGGCCGTCCGCGACGCCGACTACGACGCCATGGTCTGGTCGCCGCGCGACGACCGGCTCGACGACTGGCTCGAGATCTACGAGGCGGTCGCCCGCAGCAACGGGGCCGAGCCCGACGCAGCCCGACACCTGCTGTCGTGGGTGCACGCTGCCGGTTTCACCGACGTCACCTGCAGCGCCACGACGTGGTGCTTCGCGACCCCGGACGAGCGGGCCTGGTGGGGTGGCCTGTGGGCCGACCGCACCCGCCACTCGACGTTCGGCCAGCAGGCGCTCGAGCGAGGGCTGATCACGCCCGACGGCATCGACGAGGTCGCCGAGGCCTGGCGGGAGTGGGCGGCGCAGCCCGACGGCTGGTTCGCCGTGCTCAACGGCGAGGTGCTCGCCCGGGCCTGAGGCGGCATCCGCCACCAGATCGCAAGGAGGGCGACGCGCCTCAGTCGGACCTGATCGTCACCGAACCCTCGGGCGGGTGCTGGAGCGACTGCCAGACCACGCAGTAGCGCTCGGTGAGCTTCTCGAGAGTGGCGAGCTGCTCGGCGCTGGCGTCGGTCTCGACCTCGAAGGTGAGCCGGATCGCGGTGAAGCCGACCGGTGCCTGCCTGTCGACGGCCAGCGTGCCGCGGAAGTCGAGGTCGCCCTCGGCCCGCACCGTTCCTCCGCGCACGTCGAGCTCGAGCGAGGTGGCGACCGCCTTGAGGGTCACGCCGGCGCAGGCGACGAGAGCCTCGAGGAGCAGGTCGCCGGAGCAGAGCTGTGAGCCGTCGCCGCCGGCCCCGGGGTGCAGTCCTGCCTCGGCCATCGCCCGCCCGGTGTCGAGCGAGCAGGTCACGCCCTCCCCGAGCCGGCCGGTGGCCCTGAGCGTGATCACCGCCGCCGTGGCATCGGCGCGGTAGCGCTCCTTGAGCGGACCCTGCAGGGCGCTGAGGGCTTCCTTGTCCATCGCTGGGGTGGTGACCATGGGCCCGACGCTAACCCGGCGGACCGACAGGCCGCCTACCGGGTGGAGGGGGTGTCGGGTCCGGGCCCCCGGTGTCCCGCCGGCTCAGCCCGCCGCCCAGTGACCCACGTGCTCGACCAGCCCCCGCAGCGGAGCCGGCACGGAGTCGGCCGGCAGGGCCTTCACGAGCAGCGGCGCGTAGCGGATCTTGCGCCCTGCCCCGCTGCCGAGGAACCGGTGCAGCTGCTGCTCGGGCGTGCGGTCGCGGTGGGCGGGCTGGGTCTGCAGCGTGTGGAACGGTCCGAGGTCGCGCTCGCGCTCGATCACCTCGAGCACCCCAGGCGCCCCGACGGCGCGGATCAGCTCGTCCTCGAGGTCGTCGACGCAGGAGAAGAAGCCCAGGCCCTCGAGGTCCCACCGGTCGAGGTCGCGACCGAAACCCACGGTCGCCAGAGCGCGGGCCACCACGTGCTCCTCACCCGCGTCGGCGAGCCCCGCCACCAGCGGCACGAGCGCGTCGTCGCGACCCGTGAGCAGCTCGCGCAGGTGCCGGGCGATGTTGGTGACGCCGCCCATCGCCACGACGCGGTAGGTCGTCGGGTCGAGGCCCACCCGCGGGCCCAGGGCCTCGACCGCGCGACGGTCGCTCTCTCCCTCGACGAGGACGACGCCCGGCTCCATACCCCAGTAGACCTCAGGAGGTCGGTGGCTGTAAGGAGCGGCTGACCCGCCTGTGCGAGGCTGTGGGGATGACCCAGTGGAGCACCCCCGAGCACGTGGCCGCGGCGGCCGAGACGATCGCAGCCTCGATCGATGGCTGGCACGAGCCCGCGATCTTCGCCGTGGGGATGAGCAGCGCCACCTCTGACGGCGGCTACGACTTCCCGGTCGTCAACCACGCGGGCGAGCACACCCTGGCCGCGCTCGTGGTCGCCAAGACGATCGGCTACGCGCAGGGCTCGCTCACCCACTCCCTGTCCGCGACCGAGCTGCGGCACGCCCTGACCGCCCTCGAGCCCGCCGAGACCGTCGTCGGTGTCGCGCACCCCAACCTCACCGCCTGGCGGCTGATGCTCTTCGAGCACGAGACCAACCCCGCGCGCACGCTCGTCGCCGTCTTCGTCGGCGACCTGGGCTATACGGTCACCTCTGACGCCGAGGCCGCGCTGCGCACGCAGCTGCCCGCCTGAGCGCCCGGACCGGACGTCGTACGGTGACCGCACCGTCATCTCGCCCGTGCCTCTTCTGCGCGATCGTCTCCGGAGTGGGGCCGGCCACGGTCGTGCTCGACGAGCCCGACCTGCTGGGCTTCCTCGACGTGCGCCCGGTCTTCAAGGGGCACGTGCTGCTGGTGCCGCGGGTTCACGTCGACACCCTGCTCGACCTACCGCCCGCCCTCCACGGGCCCCTGCTCGACGGGGCCCGGCGTCTTGCGCAGGCCGCCGTCGACGGTCTCGGCGCCCAGGGGACCTTCGTGGCCATGAACAACGTCGTCAGCCAGTCGGTTCCGCACCTGCACGTGCACGTCGTCCCCCGCAGCAAGGGCGACGGGCTGCGCGGCTTCTTCTGGCCGCGCACCCGCTACGACGACGACGCCGAGCAGGGCACGTATGCCGCGCGGCTGGCCGCCGCGCTCCCGCCGCCGATCTGAGTCCTACCGACGGACGGCGGCCTGGTCCGCGGCTCCCTGGTCGTCCACGGGCAGGTGCGCCCACGGCACACCGGCGCGCGGGGGTTTGCACTCTCGGGGGGAGAGTGCCAATAATGGGTTAGCACTCTCATCATGAGAGTGACAGAACCCGACCACTGCTGGTGAGGTCCGGGGAGCGCACGCGACGTGAGCGTGTGGCACCCGAGCCGTCCGTCGCGGGCACCGTGGTGGTCTCCGTACACGATTCGCGTGGGAGGAACCACCCGAATGGCCAAGATCATCGCATTCGATGAAGAGGCTCGCCGCGGTCTCGAGCGAGGAATGAACATCCTCGCCGACGCCGTCAAGGTGACCCTCGGCCCGAAGGGCCGCAACGTCGTCCTCGAGAAGAAGTGGGGAGCACCGACGATCACCAACGACGGGGTCTCCATCGCCAAGGAGATCGAGCTCGACGACCCGTTCGAGAAGATCGGCGCCGAGCTGGTCAAGGAGGTCGCGAAGAAGACCGACGACGTCGCCGGAGACGGCACGACGACGGCCACCGTGATCGCCCAGGCCATGGTCCGAGAGGGCCTGCGCAACGTCGCCGCCGGGGCCAACCCGATGGCGCTCAAGCGTGGCATCGAGAAGGCCGTCGACGCTGTCGCCGCCGAGCTGCTGAGCTCCGCCGTCGAGGTCGAGACCAAGGAGCAGATCGCCGCCACCGCGTCGATCTCCGCCGCGGACGACCAGATCGGCGAGCTCATCGCCGAGGCGATGGACAAGGTCGGCAAGGAAGGCGTCATCACCGTCGAGGACTCCAACACGATGGGTCTCGAGCTCGAGCTCACCGAGGGGATGCGCTTCGACAAGGGCT
>JALYVC010000439.1 GCA_030853445.1 Actinomycetota bacterium
GCCCTCGTCGTGCTCGGGCTGCGCTGCCGCCCCCTCCTGCGCCCCGTCGTCCCGGCGCCGGACGACAGCGACGCCGGGCGTGACGCCGGTGGGCGCAGGCCTTGACGGCCGCGGTGGCCGCCCTCCACGCTGGGCGTCCCATGGCTGCCTCACCCACCCCGGACACCCGCCGCCCGTGGCCCGCCGGAGACCCCTCGTCGTCGGGAGGCACGGGGTCGTGCGCACCGCCTGGTCACGCGCTTCGGCAGGCCCGAGGGTGCGATTCCGTCACACGTGTGATGTGCTCGCCCGGCGCGGCTGCGGGGGCGGCCCGCCATCCCACCCCCAGCAGAGCACGAGAACGGAGCAGGCCCCGATGACCTACCGCGAGTGGCACCTCACCCGACGCCCCGAGGGCGTTCCGGTCGACGACGACTTCGCCCTCGTCGAAGGCACCCTCCCCGACCTCGAGGACGGCCAGGTCCTGGTCGAGAACACCTTCCTGTCGGTCGACCCCTACATGCGGGGCCGGATGAACGACGCGAAGTCCTACGTGCCGGCGTTCCGCCTCGACGCCGCCATGGACGGCGGCGCCGTCGGTGTCGTGCGTACGCTCGACGGTGACGTCGTCGACTCCGAGGGGCGCGCCGTGAAGGTCGGTGACACCGTCCTGCACGGGCTCGGATGGCGCACCCACGCCGTCCTCCCCGGCAAGGCCCTGCGGGTGGTCGACACCGACGTGGCCCCGGCCCAGGCGTGGCTGGGCGTGCTCGGCATGACCGGCCTGACGGCCTACGCCGGGCTGCTGCGGGTCGCCGAGCTCAAGGAGGGCGACGCCGTCTTCGTCTCTGCCGCAGCGGGATCCGTCGGGTCACTCGTCGGGCAGATCGCCCGCCTCAAGGGCGCCTCGCTCGTCGTCGGCAGCGCCGGCGGCCCCGATAAGGCTCGATGGCTGCTCGACGACCTCGGCTTCGACCGGGCCGTCGACTACAAGGCCGGGCCCATCGGCGCCGGCCTGCGCGAGGCGGCTCCCGACGGCATCGATGTCTACTTCGACAACGTCGGCGGCGATCACCTCGAGGCGGCGCTGACCTCGCTCAAGCCGCACGGACGGGCCGCGATCTGCGGGATGATCCAGCGCTACAACGACACCGGGTCGGTGCCGGGGCCACGCAACCTCGCGCTCGTCATCGGCAAGCGCCTGACCCTGGCGGGCTTCATCGTCAGTGACCACCAGGACCTGCGCGCGCAGTTCGAGCAGGAGGTCGGTACCTGGGTGCGCGAGGGCAAGGTCATGTGGCGCGAGACGGTCGTCGAGGGTGTCGAGGAGGCCGTCCACGGTTTCCAGTCGCTGCTGTCGGGCGGCAACACGGGCAAGATGCTGGTCCGCCTCTGAGTCGTCCTGGTCGCGGGCCCACCGCCGTCCGGAGCCGGTGGCCCAGGTCAGGACGCCGTGGTCGCCCGTTCGCGCGTGTGGCGGGCGGCCACGACGGACGTCGCCAACGCCCCCAACGCCACCACCGCGGCGCCGGCGTTGAGCCAGCCGTAGCCCAGCGTGCCGACGACGACCCCGGCGACCGCTCCCCCGGCAGCCGCGGTGAAGCCGGTGAGCATGTCGGCCAGACCCTGCACCTGCGGGCGCTGAGCCGCGGGGGTCGACGCCGTGAGCAGGGTCGAGGACGCGACCGTGCCCAGTGACCAGCCGAGCCCGAGCAGGAAGAGGCCGATGGCGAGCGTGACGCTGCCACCGGGGGCCGAGCCTCCGGCCAGCGCGAGCGCGACCAGCAGCACGACCGCGCCCGCCCCGAGCACCGGCGGGCTGCCGACCCGGTCGACGGCCCGCCCGACCAGCGGCGAGAGGGCATACATCCCGAGCACGTGCATGCTGATGACGAGCCCGATGACCTCGAGGCTGGCGTGGCCGTGGTCCATGTGGATCGGCGTCATGACCATCACCGAGACCATGACCGCGTGGGTCAGGGCCATGCCGACCGCCGCAGCGCGTACGCGCGGCACGTTGCGCAGAACCTCCCAGGCACTGTCCGTGCGACGTGACGCGTCGCGGTCCGCCGCGCTGGGTGCGTCGACGACCCGGCCCTCCGGTCCGTCCGCCGGCGCCACGACCGACCGCGCGGTGAGCAGCGGGTCCGGTCGCAGGCGCACCAGCACGAACGTCGCGGTGAGCACCAGGGCCACGGCGGTGAACACGTAGGGCCCGGCCTTCGCGGGCGCGTGCATCCACCCCGCGACCACGGCGCCCGGGCCGGTGAGGTTGGGCCCGAGCACCGACCCGATCGTGGTCGCCCACACGACGGTGCTGAGGTCGCGCCCACGGCGGGCAGGGTGCGCGAGGTCGGTGGCGGCATACCGTGACTGCTGGTTGGCCGCGGTCGTCGCCCCGAGCAGCACGCACCCGACCAGCAGGAGCGGGAACGTGCTCAGCACGGCGGCGACGATGCACAGCAGGGCGCCGAGCGCGCCCAGCAGGTAGCCGAGGGCAAGCCCCGGTCGGCGCCCGTGCCGGGACATGTAGGCCGCGAGGACGGCGGCGATGACCGCTGCCCCCAGCACCTGGCCGGTCTGCGCGAGGCCGGCGAGGGTCTCCGATCCTGAGACGTCACGGGCGACGAGGGCCGACACCGCGATGCCCGAGCTGAGTCCGATGCCGCCCAGCGCCTGGGAGACCACCAGCGTGCGCACGGTGTGTCGCTGCACCGCATCGACGTCGACCGGCGCCTGCATCGTCCCCCCCGTCACGGCTGACTGAGCAGGGGT
>JALYVC010000445.1 GCA_030853445.1 Actinomycetota bacterium
GTTAGCGTGGGACATGAGGACCTCCGTGGTGTGGGTGTTGCCGTCAGACAGCTCCACCTCACCCCGGGGGTCCTCCTCATGTCCAGCAGGCTCGCCCGTCACCAACGTCCGTGGGTAGTACACCTAGTCGCAGAAGCAGGAGCCTGCAGCCGAGATCTGCAACCCACAGCGCGGGCAGATCTTGGGCTCCGGCGGGGGCGGTACGGCGGCAGCCGGGGTGCTGCGGGGTGCGGTGCTGCGGGGTGCGGTGCTGCGCGTCCGGGTGGGCGCGGGACTGCGGACCAGTCGGTCGACGGCCTCCTGCGCGAGCGACACGGCCTCGTCGAGAGCCCCACGCAGACGCGCGGTCGGCACCCAGACGTAGCTCGTGGACGTCGTCTTGCTCTCGACCCGCTCGACGAGCGGGGTGCCCTCGAGAGCCCGGGCCCTGGCCGGGTCGAGGGCGAGCGACACCACGGCCGGGTAGCAGTGCATCGCCGGGGCATCGGACCCGAGCCGGCTGATGATCAGCTCCTCACCCCGGCGGGCGACGTCGACCGCCCGCGAGGAGACGACCTGCCGCACCAGCATCTCGACCTCGATCGACGGCCGCAAGCGGCCCAGCTGCTCGTCGATGTCCATGACCCCACCCTCTGCCTTCGTGCGTGACCCCGGTGACCGGGCGTCCCGTCGTGACGTGCCACTGCAGTCTCACAGATGACGCCGCGGGACCCCCACGGAGGACCCCGCCGGACAGGCGAGCCGCCGCCGCTATCGTCGACCCATGCCCGAGACCGACCTGCGTGAGCGTGCCGTCGCTGCCCTGGTCGCCCTCGCCTCGAGCGTGAGCCCGCTCGACCGGCGTGACGCTGGCGTCGCCCTCACCGGCTTCCTCGACGTCGAGGCGGCCCAAGCCGTGCTGCACGACCTCGCGCTCGACCCCGATGAGTCCGTCAGCCGGACCGTGAGCGCGGCCCTGGCGCGCCGGGCCGACCCGCGCGGCTGGGTCGTGATCGTCCTGGCGCTGGCCACGGCCGACGAGAGCCAGCAGGGCTCCATCCGGCATGGGGTGGGCGAGGTCGTCGAGGCGTCGGACGCCACGCGTCTCCAGGCCGCCCAGACCGCCCTGCGCCTGCACGAGCACCCCGAGGCCTCCATCCGCGACGGAGCGGCGAGGCTGCTCGCCATCCTGGGCGCGCCCGCTGCCTGACCCCACTCGACCTCGCGCCCGCGCCCGGGCGACGACGGTGGGACCCCGGCGCAAGGATCGCTCCTCGAGTCATACGGGCCTGCGGTCGACGAGCTGAGCAGACCCATTCGTCCTAGCTCCGGGGGCGCAGGAGCCGGACGGGCAGCTCCTGCTCGACCGCCGTGTCACCCTCGCGCTCGACCCGGAAGACGGGCCGACCGGCTCGCTCGCTGACCGCCTCGACCAAAACCCCGTCGCGCAGCACCAGGGCGGCGTAGTCGTCCACCGCCCATCCGTCCCCCAGGGCCCCCGCGGCCACCCACCGCTGGTACTGCTCACGCCGCCCGGGCTCCCCCAGATAGTGCGGGCAGGCGCTTCCCGCGACGAGGCCGAGGCCGTCGGGCAGGGGAGCCAACGGGCCGTAGGAGTCGGTCGACGACCCCTCGAACCAGCAGTTCATCCCGGCGCTGATGCCGGCCAGCACCGTGCCCTGCGCCGCCGCCTCCCGCAGGATGGCGGGGAGCCCGTGCAGCCTCCACACGGCGAGCAGGTTGGCGGTCGACCCGCCGCCGACGTAGACGACGTCCTGGTCGAGGAGCATGCGCGGGTCGGTGTAGCCCCAGGGCTCGTGGCAGAACAGCGACAAGACGCAGGTCTCGGCCCTCCCGGCGAAGGCGGTCTCGAACCGCCGGCTGTAGTCGTCGGCATCGCCGCTGGCCGTGGGGACGAAGCACACGCGCGGTCTCCTGCGATCCGCCAGGTCGAGGATGTGGTCGTCGATGAGGGACGGCCCGCCATCGGACATCGAGAACCCGCCCCCGCCGAGCGCGACGACCGTTCCTGTGGTGGCCTCAGCTTCCATGGGAGGACCGTAGCCTTCGACACCCGCCACCGCTCCCACCGACGATCGCTGCACCCCGCTGGGCTCAGTGGTCGGTGTCCTTCCTCACGGTCGCGGTGATGGTGACACCCGGTTCCGTCCGTTGGCCGTATGTGCGGGTTTGGCAGTATGTGCGGGTTCCCACACCCCCATCCCCCTGCCACCATCGGTCGATGCAGACCAACGACCCCTCGCGGTACGACGATCTCGCTGATGCCGCCTGGCGCTGGGTGCTCGACCAGGTGCGCTGGGACGACGGGCCGTGGGTGCCGGTGCCGGGTAGCGTCCCCGGCCCAGACGCACCGCATGACGACCCGGCCACGCCCCCCGGCGACCGCGACGGCAGCCACAGCGGTATCGGTGGGCTGGCCCACACACTGGCCGAGATCCGGCTCGACCGCACGTGGAGCGAGCAGGAGCAGCAGCTCGCCCACGGCATCCGGGAGCGGGTGCGGGGGGCCGCGGAGACGGAGACCGACCCCAGCTTCTTCGACGGGCTGAGCAGCCACGTGGGAACGCTGCTGGCCCTCGACGACCAGGCGGGCGCCGATCTCGCCCTGGGGCGGCTCGCCGCGACCGCCGGCCCCGACGGATGGCCGTCTCCCTCCGCCGAGCCCCGGATGCCAGCCGGGTCACCCTTCAACGACGTCACCCTGGGCAACGGGAGCGTCGTCCTCGCCGGTGTGTGGGCGGCACGTGCCGAGAGCGGGCAGGGGGCTGCGCTCGCCGGTCTCGCCGCCGACCTCGTGCACGCCGAGGCCCAGGAGACTGCGGCGGGACTGCGGTTCCCCTTCGTCTCCCCCCGCCGCCGGCTCGAGCCCGACGCCCCGGTGCGGGAGATGCCCAACTGGTCCCACGGCACGGCCGGGATGGCCGCTGCGCTCGCGGTCGCCGGCACGACACTTGCCCGCCCCGATCTCGTCGAGGCCGCCCGCCTCGCCGCAGAGCACCTCGTCTCGATCGCCGACACGAGTGACGGCGGCTTCCGGATCGCGACCCTCGTGCCGCACGAGCCCGGCGGTGACCGTGACCTCTACAGCTACGGCTGGTGCCACGGCCCCACCGGCACCGCGCGCCTGTTCACCGCCCTTCATCACGCGGGGGTCACCGAGGTCGCCGGCGCGCCACCGCTGGAGTGGCACGACCGGGCCCTGCACAGTGTGGTCGTCTCCGGGCTGCCCGACCGGCTGCGACCCGGCTTCTGGGACAACGACGGTCGCTGCTGCGGCTCCGCCGGCGTCGGCGACGTGACGCTCGACGGCTGGCAGCGCACCGGCCGCGGCGACTGGCTGGCCTTCGCCCTCCGGGT
>JALYVC010000454.1 GCA_030853445.1 Actinomycetota bacterium
CCCGTCGGCCGACGACCTCGAGCTGCACCGAACTCTCGCGGCACAACGCGTGCAGGAGGGGACCCTCACCTACCTGGGCCAGATGCTGGGCGACGGGTCACTGCTGGCCCGCTCGCGGATGCTCGCAGGCACCTGGAAGGGCTCCGTCGAGCCGGCCGTCCGCGTCGTGATGGCCGCGCGAGCGCCGACGGCGGCTGCCCGTCAGACGGCGATCGCGCAGGTCAGCCGGCTCGAGCTCGCCTACAACCAGCTCGTGTCCGACGCGGAGATCCGTCGCAAGATCGAGGCGGAGGAGGCCAACCAGGCCACGGCGCAGCTCGTCTCGGGCACCCGCTGGCTCCTGCTGGGGCTGCTGAGCACCCTGCTGTCCTTCGTCGCCCTGGTCGCAGGGACGGCTCGGGTCCTCCAGCGGGCCGGCGGCGAGAAGCGGCGGGCCACCGCTGAGCTCGACCTCGCCCGCTCGACCCTGCAGCGCCACTCGGTCGCCGTGCAGACCACCGACAACCTCGTGGTCGTCACCGGAGCCGACGGCCGCACGGAATGGGTCAACGACGCCTTCGTCCGGCACACCGGCTGGGAGGCCGACGACGTCGTCGGCACCGTGCCGGGGCACCTGCTGCAGGGCCCGGAGACCGACCCCCGGACGGTCGGCTTCATGCGCGAGCGCGTCGCCGCCCAGGAGGGGTTCACCTGCGAGGTCCTCAACTACACCCGGGCCGGCAACCCGTACTGGGTGCAGGTGGAGGTCCGACCCATCCACGACGACGCCGGCCGCATCGAGGGCTTCGTCGCGGTGCAGAGCGACATCACGACGCGCCGCGAGGCGGCTGACGCCCTGAGGCGGGCCAAGGAGGCCGCCGAGGAGAACGCGCGGGCCAAGGCCAGCTTCCTGGCCAGCATGAGCCACGAGATCCGCACGCCCCTGAACGCCGTGCTGGGTCTGACCGAGCTGCTGCTCGACACCCCGCTGGCGCCCGAGCAGCGCCAGTACGCCTCGACGGCCAACCACTCCGGACGGCTGCTCCTCGCCCTGCTCAACGACATCCTCGACTTCTCCGCCCTCGACTCCGGGAAGGTGGAGATCGCCCCGACACCGCTCGACGTCACGACGGTGCTCGAGGACGTGGAGCAGATGCTGCGCCCCTCGGCCACGCACCAGGGGCTCACCCTCTCGCGCACGGTCGCCCCGGAGGTGCCGTCCCTGGTCTGCACCGACGGCAACCGGCTGCGCCAGGTGCTCATCAACCTGGTGGGCAACGCGCTGCGCTTCACCCCGTCGGGGGAGGTCTGCATCGAGGTGTCCTTCCGCGAGGACCGTGAGGCGCAGCGGTTCGGCTTCCTCACCCTCGCCGTGCGCGACACGGGGGTCGGCATCCCGGCCGACCGGCTCGAGCGGATCTTCGAGCCGTTCTCGCAGGGTGACGCCTCGACCAGCCGCACCCACGGGGGCACGGGCCTGGGCCTGTCGATCTGCACCCACGTCGCCGCCCGGATGGACGGTGAGCTCACCGTCACCTCGGAACCGGGCGTGGGCTCGACCTTCACCTTCACCGTGCCCGTCGGCGAGTGCGTAGGCAGTGCCATCGAACCCGACGAGAGCCCCACGGCGCCCGCGGGGCCCGACGGCGAGCTGCGGGTGCTCCTGGCGGAGGACGACCCGGTCAACCGACTGGTGGCGCTGCACATGCTGCGCCGACTCGGCATCGACCCCGACGTCGCCGTCGACGGACGCGAGGCCTTCGAGCTCACCGTGGCGCGGGGGTACGACGTCGTGCTGATGGACGTGCACATGCCCGGCACCGACGGGCTCGAGGCCACGCGCCTGATCCGCGAGCACCTGGGCACCCCGCCGCGTATCGTCGCGCTCACGGCCAATGCGCTCGAGGGCGACAGGGAGCGGCTCATCGCGGCCGGGATGGACGCCTACGTCAGCAAGCCGTTCACGCTCGCGGACCTCGCCTCAGTGCTCGGCCGCTCCGCCCTGGACGCCGCCGCCGTCGCCGCCGACGAAGCGCCGCGGGTCGCCCCGACCGGTCAGGGCCGCCC
>JALYVC010000478.1 GCA_030853445.1 Actinomycetota bacterium
GCCTGACGCTGCTGCGACGACGTGCCTCCGGCCGGGGCCGGCTCGCTCGGGCAGTCGGTGAGGACCCGCTGGACGGCGGCCTTCTCGGCCGGGGTCACCCAGGCGCCGTACCGGGCCTTGACGGCGACCTGACGGGCGACATAGCCGCAGCGGGACGCACGGGACGGAGGCAGCCAGGTAGCCGCGTCGCCGTCCCCCTTGGCCAGGTTGGTCGGGCCGTCCACCGCGAGGAGGTTGAGCGGGTCATTGGCGAACAGCTCCCGGTCGACCACCGACCAGGAGGCGGCTCCGGTCTGCCAGGCGTCGCCCAGCGCCACGACGTGGTCGACCTGCACGGCCTCGCTGGACGTGGCGCCCCGGACGAACCCGATCGACCGCCCCGTATAGGGGTCGAGCAGGGCACCGGAGACGACGACGCAGTCGTGGGTCCCCGTCTTGTAGGCCCGGTCGACGAGGTCGCGGGTGAGGATGTCGTTGCGGGTGTCACAGCCGTTGCGGTCGGTGTCGGACCACGCCTGGCCGAAGAGCGCCCGGGCGTAGCCGGTCGACGGCGCGCGACCCTTCACGGGCAGCGTCCCCAGGAGATCGAGGGCGGTCGCAGCGGTCGGGTCGGCCGCGACCGCAGGTGGGGTCTCGTCGGAGGAGGCTGGTGCGGACCCCGTCTGAGCAGAGGTCGGCACCCCAGGTGGAGGGGTCGCGGCGGGCGGGCCGGGGGTGACGCCCGGAGCCAGGAGCGCCCCGACCACGAGCACAGTCACCCCGCCCACGAGCACACCGACGGCACCCCGCAGCGAACGCCACAGGGACAGCCGGGTGCGAGCCGTCGCGAGCAGCACGAGGGCCCCCGGGACCACACCGCACCCGAGCAGGACCAGTCCCCCTCCGAGTCCGCCGACGGCGAGGCCGACCACGGCGAGCAGGACGACGACCGCGGCGTAGGCGACGGCCAGGGCCCTCCAGGCGGTCGTCAGCGCGGAGCGGGGGGAGGGTGGGGCGTCCTGCATGACGTCGAGTATGCGCAGAATACCCGCTACATACGACAAAGTCGGGAAGATCCACCGTGGCTGTCGGCGAGGTCCAGGCCCAGGAAGGGCGGGCCACCGGTGGACCCGGCGACCCGCCCGTGTGACGGTCGACCCTGTGGTGGTCAGCCCACGCGCTGCTGGGGCGCGGTCTCCCGCGTCATACCCGGGTCCTTCTCGACGATGTCGCCGAGCACGTCGTCGATCTTGCTCATGAGCTCGGCCTCGAGCTTGACGCCGGCAGCCTTGACGTTCTCCCCGACCTGCTCGGGGCGCGAGGCCCCGACGAGGGCGGCGGCGACGTTCTTGTTCTGCAGCACCCACGCGACGGCGAGCTGGGCCATGGTCAGGCCGGCCTCGTCGGCGATCGGCTTCAGACCCTGCACGCGAGTGAGCACGTCGTCGTTCATGAAGCGCTTGATCATGTCGGCGCCGCCCTTCTCGTCAGCCGCCCGCGAGCCCTCGGGCGCCTTCTGACCAGGAACATACTTCCCGGTCAGCACGCCCTGCGCGATCGGCGACCAGACGATCTGGCTGACACCGAGCTCTTCGCAGGTGGGCACGACCTCGTCCTCGATGACCCGCCAGAGCATGGAGTACTGCGGCTGGCTCGAGATGAGCTGGAAGCCGAGCTGCTTGGCGAGGGCAACGCCGTCGCGGATCTGCTCGGCCGTCCACTCGCTGACGCCGATGTAGAGCGCCTTGCCCTGGCGCACGATGTCGGCGAAAGCCTGCATCGTCTCCTCGAGCGGGGTCTCGGTGTCGAAGCGGTGCGCCTGGTAGAGGTCGACGTAGTCGGTCTGCAGCCGCTCGAGCGAGCCGTTGATCGACTCCATGATGTGCTTGCGCGACAAGCCGGTGTCGTTCTTGCCAGCGGGGCCGGTCGGCCAGTAGACCTTGGTAAACATCTCGAGGCTCTCGCGTCGCTCCCCCTTGAGGGCGTCACCGAGGACGGTCTCCGCCTTGGTGTTGGCGTAGACGTCCGCCGTGTCGAAGGTGCTGATGCCGGCGTCGAGCGCCGCCCGCACACACTTCGTCGCGACGTCGTTCTCCACCTGGGACCCATGGGTCAGCCAGTTGCCGTAGGTGATCTCTGAGATCTTCAGTCCGCTGTTACCGAGGTATCGAAACTCCATACCTGCACCGTATGCCGCGGCCGCACGACCGTCCCACCCGCCCCGGCCTGCGCCCTCGAGGGCGCATACCTGCTACGACTCCTGCGGTCCGCCCCCGCGCTGCACGAAGTCCTGCTGCCGGATGAAGACCAGGCTGACGGCACCGCACACGAAGGCGATCACCGCGCCGATGAGGATGATGTGGTTGAGCGCCCCGACGACGGCGGTCGTGCCGACGCTCTGCACGAGATCGTGGGCCTGCTGCCCGAGCGACGCCCCACCGTCTGCGGCCGCCGCCGACCGGGCCCCCTCGGCCGCGGCCCGGACCTGACCGCCGGACAGGGCAGCCGTCAGACCGTCGAGAGCCGCCGGCGGCACCTTGCCCTCCAGCGCCGGGCGCGCGGCGTCAGCGACCTGGTGGCTGAAGATGGAGCCCAGCGCGGCGATGCCGGTGGCGACGCCCACCTGACGGAAGGTCGAGTTGACCCCGCTCGCCATGCCCGAGCGCTCGACCGTGACCACTCCCACGGCGGTGGACGCGAGCGGCGGGTTGATCAGACCGATCCCGAGGCCGCATACGGTGAGCCCGGGGATCAGGTGCGTCCACGACGAGTCCTCCTTGATGCCGAGCAGCAGCACCAGCCCGACGCCCAGCACCAGGAAGCCCGGCCCGATCAGCCAGCGCACCGGCACCCGCTCGGTGAGCCGGCCGGCGAGGGCGGCCGTGAAGAACGACGCGACCGACAGGAAGAGGAAGCGCACACCGGCACCCACGGCGGAGTAGCCGAGCACGTTCTGCACGTAGATCACGAGATAGGCCAGCAGCGAGAAGATGGACGCGGAGATGCCGAAGGCCGCCAGCAGCCCGGCGTCGAAGGTGGGCTTGCGCAGCAGGGACAGGTCGAACATCGGGTGCTTCTGCCGCGCCTGGCTGACGACGAACACCGCGAGCAGGACGGCGGCCACCACGAAGAGGACGACGACCTGGGTGTCGCCCCAGCTGCGCTGCCCGGCCTCGATCAGGCCAAAGACCAGCGCGCCGAGGGCGACCGAGAAGGTGACGAAGCCGAGCCAGTCGGGACGTCCCGCTCGCGGGTCCTTCGACTCCTCGACCCGGGCAAGACTCACCACGATGGCCACGAGGCAGATGGGGATGTTGACGAAGAAGATCCACCGCCACGACAGGCCGCTGGTCAGCACCCCACCCAGCACCGGCCCGATCGCCACAGCGATCCCGGTGGTGGCGCCGAAGACGCCGAAGGCGGTGCCACGGTCCCTGCCGCGGAAGGCACTGGCCAGCAGGGCGAGGCCGGTGGCGAACATGGCGGCGCCGCCGATGCCCTGGAACGCGCGCGCCATGGTGAGCTGGAAGACGCTCTGGGCGGCGCCACAGGCGACCGACCCGGCCGTGAAGACCACGAGGCCGATGACGAAGACCCGGCGCCGGCCGTAGAGGTCGGCTAGCGAGCCGGCGGTGAGCAGGAGGGCGGCCAGGCTGAGGGCGTAGGCGTCGATGACCCACTGCAGGTCGGAGAGCGACGCCTTCAGCTCGGTCTGGATGTCGGGGAGCGCCACGTTGACGATGGTCACGTCGAGCAGGAGCATGAAGATGCCCGTGCAGACGGCGACGAGCGTCCACCACTTGGGGTCGCGGTGGGTCGAGGTGGACCCGGGCGCTGTGGCGGAGGTCTGGTCGGTGGTCATGGGGCAGCCGTCCGTCAGAGAGCGTTGAGTGCGAGGTCGAAACGACCCAGACCACGATGACACACGCTGCCATCCGGCGCCGCCGTGGTTGGCTGCCGACGTCGCCGGGCCTGGAGGTCATCCCCGTCACCTGGGGGTGTGTGTCCCGAAACCGGTCCAGGACGTCGAGGTGGCCCAGGTCGTGGTCCGACCCGAGCCTCCCCCGCGACGGGGCCCGGGAATGACACGATGACTTCGTGCGCGAGCTGCTCATCGCCAGGAACCCCGATCCCGAGTCGTCACTGGGCTTCCTGATGCGCCTGCCCCTCGGTGAGGGGCTGGTGTTCCGCACCTCCGGTACGTGGCCGCGCGAGAAGGCGCTCTTCTGCTATCCCGTGCACCTGCGCGAGTGGCCGGACGAGCCGGAGGTCGTCGAGCAGATCGCGGTGCGCTCCTGCGAGCGGCGCGGGGCGGCCATCGACCTCGTCGTCGACCGGGGACGCGAGCACCGGTCGCAGATCGTCTACACGACAGCCCGCGGCCGCCAGATGGTCTTCTGGCAGTCCCCGAAGACCCGCAAGCAGTCGAAGCCGCGCGTCACGCTGCCCACTGCCAGGGCAGCCGGCGTCGCCGGTCTGCGCATCGTCGTCGACAGCCACGAGCGCTACCCCTACCAGTTCCCAGGACAGCAGGTCACCACCGAGCGGGGCGCCCTGCGTTGCGGCGACTACGGACTGGTGGTCGACGGTGACCTCGTCGGATCGGTCGAGCGCAAGTCGGTGGCCGATCTCGTCTCGACCATCGCGTCGGGACGGATGAGCTTCGCCATGGGTGAGCTGGCGTCCCTGCCCCGGGCCACCGTCGTCGTCGAGGAGCGCTACTCGTCCCTGTTGGCCCAGACCTGGATGCGCCCGTCGGCGGCCGCCGACGCGGTCGCCGAGCTGCAGGTGCGCTACCCCACCATCCCGATCGTTTTCTGCGACAACAGGAAGCTGGCGCAGGAGTGGACCTTCCGGTTCCTCGGCGCGGTGAGCGCATGGTGGGAGACCGAGCAGGTCGTCGTCCGAGGTGTCGGAGGCACCGAGCCGACGCTCCTCACCCCACCGCGTCCCGTGGCATCGGAGACGGGCGAGCCGACGACCGCGACGGTGCGCGCGTGGGCGCGCGCCGCCGACCTCGAGGTGCCCGCCCGCGGACGCCTGCGCCCCGAGGTGTGGCAGGCGTGGAGGTCCGCGCACCCGCCGCAGTCGTGAGCAACCCGCCAGAGGTCGACTCAGAGTCGGTGCACTCGACTCGCCTCCCGGGGGGGCGACTCAGAGTCGGTGCACTCGACTCGCCTCCCGGGGGAGGTCGACTCAGAGT
>JALYVC010000492.1 GCA_030853445.1 Actinomycetota bacterium
CAACGTACGACGGCCCCGGTGCGCACCGCACCGGGGCCGTCGTACGTTCCTGTCCTGAGCCGCCTCCCCACCCCTCGCCTTCCGAACGAGAGGAACCGACGTCGGGGCTGCAGCTCAGCACTCAGCCCAGCGAGGTGACGACCCGGGACCAGTCGCTGGCCAGGGTCGGGTGCATCCGGGGCACGTCGTCGACGTCGAACCACCGGTGCTCCGAGGCCTCCCAGGACTCGTGCCGGGGCAGGACCTCCTCCGGCACCTGGGCCAGGACGTAGGTGTAGGACCAGCGCGGATGGGTCAGGCCCGGGCGGGTGCCGAGGAGGGTCAGGGCCGATCCGTCGAGCCCCACCTCCTCCTCGGCCTCACGCACGGCTGCCGCCTGCACGCTCTCACCCCGCTCGAGGGCGCCTCCCGGCAGCGCCCAGACCCCGGGGCTGAGCACATGGGCCGAGCGTAGCTGCAGCAGCACCCGCTCGTGGGCGGGAGTGGTGAGGAAGAGCCCGGCCGCGCCGTAGGGTCCCCAGTGCGTGTGGTCGCCGCAGCGGATGAAGCTCATGGTCCCCCCAGCATCTCCCACACCGGGGTGACACCGCACTGTCGGTGCCGTTTGCCATCATGATGCGTGACGCGTCGAGCCGTCTCCCGTCGCCCCTTCTCACCTCCCGACAGGAGACGCCATGGACCTGCGCAGCGCCCAGCTGCTGGCCCGACAGCTGCTCGACCAGCACGGCCTGACCCGGTGGCGGGTCGAGCTCGACTCAGCCGTCACCCGCGCCGGCGTCTGCCGGTACGACGAGCGCACCATCGGCCTCAGCGCCCCGCTCACCCGCCTGCACGGCGACGCCGAGGTGCGCGAGACGATCCTGCACGAGGTCGCCCACGCTCTGGCCGGACCACGCGCGAAGCACGGCCCACGGTGGCGGGCGATCGCCCACTCGATCGGCAGCACCGGCGAGCGGTGCCTCGACGAGGCCGCGCCCCGCATCGAGGGGCCCTGGATCGGCATCTGCCCGACCGGGCACCGGCTCACCCGGCACCGCCGACCCACCCGGGTGGTGACCTGCGGGCAGTGCACCCGCCGCTTCGACCTGCGCCACCTGCTTACCTGGACCCACCGTGGTGAGCCGGGGGTCATGCACGTCAACTACACCGCCGAACTCGAGGCGCTGCGAACGGGCACGACCCCGGTGGTCGCCCTGCCGGTCGGCACACCGGTGCGGATCACCGTCCCCGGCCGGTACGCCGGCCGCTCGGGTCACATCGTGCGCCGCGGTCGCACGCGCTTCCATGTGCGGTGCGGGGCCCTCGTGATCGAGGTGCCCTTCGCGGGGGTGGCTCCCGTGGTGGGGGCCGCGCTGCACGACGGTGAGGATCAGTGGTGACGTCGCCAGCCGTGTCCTAGTGGAGCCAAGGGGACTCGAACCCCTAACCCCCTGCTTGCAAAGCAGGTGCGCTACCAATTGCGCCATGGCCCCGTGCCCGCGAGGGGCGGTGTGACGTGAGAGGTCAGCCGCTGGTGGACCGCACGTCGTCGGTCGCCTCAGCCCACAGATCCTGCTCGGCCTTCTGGTCGCGCAGCTTCTTCTGGATTACCACCGCACCCACCGCGGTCGCGGCAAGGGCCAGGAGTTTCTTGAGCATGCGTGCCTCCCGGGGCGCTGGTGTGGCGATGGTGGGCCTAACAGGACTTGAACCTGTGGCCTCTTCCTTATCAGGGAAGCGCTCTAACCGTCTGAGCTATAGGCCCGTCATCGAACGGGATCGGACCGCAGGTGCGGTGCCGATCCGGTGTGCCAGACTACCTCACCGCGCCGGGCCCGACCAAAACGGTTGGCCCCCGGGCTGCGCCCCCCACGCGGCTGCTCGACCCGGGTCGGGAGCCGGCGACCGCATACGCGGGCAGGTGCCCTCGTATGCGCGGCTGGCCCCCCATTCGGGCGCATACGCGGGCACGTGCCCGCGTATGCGCACCCCGACGGGACGCCGGCACCGCTGGAGCGGAGCCGGCCCGGCGAGGACGCGCGGGTCAGTCGTCAGTCAGTGTGAGCTGCAGACCGCCGACCAGGGCGGACGAGATGTTGTAGAGGAACGCCGCGAGGGTCGAGATCGCCGTGAGCAGCACGATGTTGATGACCCCGAAGACGACCGAGAGCGAGATGACGCGGCCGAAACCGATGTAGTCCATGATCTCGAAGCTGGTCGTGCTGCTCGAGAGCAGCTCCTTGATGATGCGGTCCACGTCGGAGAAGACGCCCATGCCCGAGAGCACCAGCCAGATCACCATGGTGATGACGACACCCGCGATGCCCGCGGCGACCGCGAGCAGGAACGACAGCTTCATGACCGACCACGGGTCGACCCGGGCGATGGCGAGCTTGACCCGCCGAGCGGCCTGGGCCTTGCGCGTCGGGGCACCCGCGGGCCGGGTTCCCGGGCGGGACGCCGGGCGCTGGGGCGGTGATCCGTTGCGGGGCGTCTGGCCC
>JALYVC010000500.1 GCA_030853445.1 Actinomycetota bacterium
GGCCGGCCCGAGCTGGTCGAGCAGTCCCGTCTGCACGACGGCGACCGACGAGCTGACGGCCTCGGCCGCCCGTGGCGGCAGGTCGGTGAGCGCCGGGGCCACGCCGGTGCGGTAGGACGTCGCGAGCAGGCTGCCGAGGATGGCGATGCCGAGGGCGCTGCCCAGCTCCCGCGAGACGTCGTTGACGGCGGAGGCGACGCCCTGCTGCGAGGCAGGGAGCGATTCGGTGATGGCCGTCGTGGCCGCAGTCCCCGCGAGGCCCATCCCGAGGGCGAAGGCCACCAGCCCGCTGTAGAAGACCGCGGGGGAGAAGTCCACGGTGAGCCGTGACATCACCGCGAGCCCGGTTGCGATGCACAGCAGGCCGCCGCCGCTGACGACGTTGGTGCCGATCCGTGCCGCCAGCCCCGGTGACCTGCGCGCGGTCGGGATCATTACGAGGGGCAGCGGCAGGAGTGCGGTGGCCGCGAGCAGAGGGCCGCGGCCCACGACGAACTGGAGGTACTGGAGCACGATGAAGAGGAAGCCGAAGGCAGCGAAGAACTGCGCTGTCACCGACAGCGACCCCGCTCCGAAGCCGCGTTGCGCAAAGAGGCGCACGTCGAGCAACGGTGCGTCGGTGCGCAGCTCACGCGCGACGAACCCCCCCAGCCCCAGGACGGCGAGGGCGGCGGCGCCCAGGGTCAGCGGCTCACCCCAGCCTTGGTCGGCACCCTGGATGATGGTGTAGACCGTCGCCCCGACGGCCACGAGGGAGAGCAGGGCGCCCGGGACGTCGAGCGCGGTGCCCGGCTCGCGGGAGGACGGCACGACGGCGAGGGTGAGGGTCAGCGCCACGACAGCCAGGACGACGTTGAGCCAGAAGAACGAGTTCCAGGCGAAGTACTCGAGGAGCAGTCCCGAGCCGAAGAGCCCGAGGACGGCGCCCCCGCCGGCGATGCCGACCCACACGCCGACGGCCCGCCCGCGCTCCTCCGGCGGGAACGAGGTCGTGATGACCGACAGGGTGGTCGGCATGACGGCCGCAGCCCCGCCGCCCATCAGGGCCCGCGCCACGACGAGCAGCCCGGGGTCGGACAGCTGGGTCGCCCACGCGGCGGCGGCACCGAAGAGGATCAGCCCGACCAGCAGGATCCCCTTGCGTCCGTAGCGGTCCCCGAGGGACCCGGCGCCCAGCAGGAGACCGGCCAGGACCACGGTGTAGGCGTCCACCACCCAGGTGAGCTGGGTCTGGGAGGCACCGGTGTCCCGGGCCAGGGCAGGCAGCGCGACGTTGAGCCCGCTCACTGCGGACACGACCATGAGCAGGGCCACGGCGACGGTGATGAGGACGGCCCCCCGCCGTCGGGGCGAGAGGGTGGTGGTGGTGGGGGGATCGATGGCGGACGAGAGTGAATTCCTCATACGAGGAAGTCTGCACATGAGGAATTGCTGGCGTCAAGTGCCAGAATGCTCGGGTGCCGAACCAGCCCGACCCCGAAGGTGACCTTCGAGCCCGTCGTACGGGGCGCCCGAAGGGTGAGAGCGGGCTGCGCGACGACATCCTCGCCGCCGCCCTGCGGCAGTTCGCCGACGACGGCTTCGCCAACACCTCGGTGCGGTCCGTCGCGCGGGAGGCGGGTGTCGACCCCGGGCTCGTGCGCCACTACTTCGGCTCCAAGGACGTGCTGCTTCGCGAGGTCGTGCAGCTGCGTGTCGAGCCGGCGTCGCTCATCGCCGACGTCCTGGCCGACGGTCCCGCCCACGCCGGTCACCGCCTGGCCGAGGCAGTTGCCAGGCTCGTGGCCGACGAGGGGCGTGCCCCGCTGATGACGGCCATGCTGCGGGCTGCCGCCACGGAGGAGGAGGGTGCCCGGCTGGTGCGAGAGACGGTGACCAGCGCGATCCTCACCCCACTGGCCGAGGCGCTGGGCGCCGACCGACCCAGGCTGCGGGCGGCCCTGGCCGGCTCCCAGGTCGTCGGCTTCCTCGCCGCCTCGCGGATCGTCGGCCTGGAGCCGCTGCAGGGACTCTCGGTCGAGGACGTCGCGAGGGCCCTGGGACCGACCTTCCAGCGCTACCTCACGGGGCCGATCGACTGAGCGACCGCACCACGGCCACGGAGGGCACGCCGTACGGCGAGCCCCACCGACCACTCGCCGCACTCTGCCCCGCTGGCTGAGTGCGCCTCACTAGAGTGAGGGTTGTTCCCCATTGCAGGAGGCACCGATGATCGTTCCCTTCTCCGCCAACGACTTCCTCGCCCGGGCCCTCGCGGTCTACGGCGAGCGCGTCGGTGTCGTCGACGAGCCCAATCAGCCGGCCGAGTCGCTCGGCGACGTGACCTACGCACGGGTGGGTGAGCTGGCACGCGCCCAGGCCGCCAGGCTCGACAGCCTGGGCATCGAGGTCGGCGACCGGGTCGCCTACGTCAGCCACAACAGTGCCCGGCTGATGGCTGCCTTCTTCGGTGTCTGCGGCTCGGGCCGCGTGCTGGTCCCGGTCAACTTCCGACTCTCGGTCGAGGAGGTGCGCTACATCGTCGGCCACTGCGGGGCACGGGTGGTCTACATCGACCCCGAGCTCAAGGACCTCGTCGGCGCCATCGAAGCCGAGCACGTCTTCGTCATCGGCGAGGACGACAGCGAGATGTACCTCTTCGACACCGAGCCGCGCCCCTGGGAGCCCGATGAGGGTGCCACGGCGACGATCAACTACACCTCGGGCACCACCGCCCGCCCGAAGGGTGTGCAGATCACCCACCGCAACATCTGGACCAACGCGGTCACGTTCGCCCTGCACGCCGGCGTCACCGACCGCGACGTCTACCTCCACACCCTGCCGATGTTCCACTGCAACGGCTGGGGGATGCCGTTCGGCATGACCGGCATGGGGGTGCCCCAGATCGTGATCCGCAAGATCGACGGCGCCGAGATCCTGCGCCGGGTGCGCGACCACGGGGTGACCGTCATGTGCTGCGCGCCCGCCGTCGTCTCCGCGGTGCTCGACGCCCTGCCCGAGTGGGAGGGGAAGGTGCCCGGACGCGACACCGTACGGGTGATCGTCGCGGGTGCGTCGCCGCCCACCCGCACGGTGCAGCGGGTGCGTGACGAGCTGGGCTGGGAGTTCATCCAGATCTACGGGCTCACCGAGACCTCGCCGCTGCTGACGATCAACCGGATGCGCTCGGAGTGGGACGACCTCCCGCCCGAGGAGATCGCCGGCAAGCTCACCCGCCAGGGGCAGCCGGCGATCGGCTGCACGCTGAAGATCGACGAGCACGGCGAGGTGCTGGCCCGTTCCAACGTGATCCTCGAGGGCTACTGGGAGCAGCCGGTGGAGAGCGCGGTCGCGCTCGCCGACGGCTGGTTCCACACCGGTGACGGCGGCATGATCGGCGACGACGGCTACCTCACGATCCAGGACCGCAAGAAGGACGTCATCATCACCGGCGGTGAGAACGTCTCCTCGATCGAGGTCGAGGACGCGCTCTTCTCGCACCCCGACGTCACCGAGGTCGCCGTCATCGGGGTGCCCGACGACAAGTGGGGCGAGACGATCAAGGCCCTCGTGGTGCTGGCGCCCGGGGCCACGGTCACCGAGGCCGAGCTGATCGACCACTGCAAGAGCCGGGTCGCCCGCTACAAGGCCCCCTCGAGCATCGAGTTCCGCGACGCGCTCGCGCGCACCGCCACGGGCAAGCTGCAGAAGTTCAAGCTGCGCGCGCCCTACTGGGAGGGTCGCGACCGCCAGATCAACTGACGCCCCTGGGGACGACGCGCCTGGACACCACGGCCGCCTCCCTGCTCTCCCTGCTGGGAAGGCAGACCTGGGGTCTGGACGCCTGGCCACCGTGGGCGCTCGTCGTCGCTCGTCCACCATTCCCGCGGCCCACCAGCAACCCGCTGCCTGAGACTATGTCCCATGAGCGACTATGCGATCGTCATCGAGACCGGCTACAAGCGGACCTCGGCCAACTACCACATCGAGCTCGTCGGCCCGCTCGGCCAGGTCGACGCCGAGGAGCAGTTCGGCCGGCTGCGCACCGGCCGCGACGAGCGGCTGCCCGCCGAGGACGACGCCGTGGTCGTCGACGCCAGTCCCACCCAGTTCCTGCGGCTGCGCCGGGTGCGGGGAGCGACGGTGATGGACAGGGTCACCCTCGGACCCACCGTCGAGGTGGCGGGCTAGGGCACCCCCTGCCGCGACCGTCACCGCCCCCATGACGGATGCCTCTTGTCCCAGGGCAGGAGGGCTCGCCCATGACACCCGGCCGCCGCACGCGCCACAAGGCGCGCCGTTCCCTCTGGCGGCCCGTGCCTGCGGGGCCCTATGTTCGGCTCATGAGCCGCCGCAGCCTGCTGTCCACCCTCGCCGTCGCCTCGCTCGCGCTGGCCACCGC
>JALYVC010000019.1 GCA_030853445.1 Actinomycetota bacterium
GCTCGTGCGCCGCCCGCAACCATTCGCCCGGCCCGCGGGTCGGGTCCTCGGCGATCAGCACGGCGTTGAGGAAGTCCTGCTGCTCCACGCCGCCCCACGGTGCGGTCTCGTGCACCGCGGAGCACGACGTGACACCGACCCCCAGGCCGTCGAGCACGCTCTGCAGGTGCGCGAGCCGGTCCCCGAGGTTGGAGCCGATGCTGAGGACCGCGCGGCTCACGATCGCCCCCGGGCCACCACCACCGCGACATCGGCGAAGGTCAGCGGGATGGGGGCCGAAGGCTTGTGCACCGTGACCTCGACCGCGCGAACCCTCGGGTCGGCGAGCACCCCCTCGGCAATCTCGGCGGCAACGGTCTCGATCAGGTCGCGGGGCGGACCGGAGACGACGGCTGCGGCGGCCTGGGCCAGCTCGCCGTAGTTCACGGTGTCGGCGAGCGCGTCCGACGCGGCGGCCGCGGCGAGGTCCAGCCTCACCACCAGGTCGACCACGAACTCTTGGCCATCGCGGCGTTCGTGGTCGAAGACCCCGTGGTGGCCGAAGATCCGCAGCCCGCGCAGCTCGATGCGGTCGCTCACCGACCCGGCTCCCTCGCGGCGGGCGAGGTCCCCAGGGTCCACGCCGTCGACACCGCAACCGCGTCCATCGAGGCGGCGACGTCGTGCACCCGTACCCCCCAGGCGCCGTTGATCGCCGCCAGGGCCGACACGACCGCGGTGGCGACCTCGCGACCCTGCACCGGCCGAGCGCTGCCGTCGGCCTCGGCCAGCAGCGAGCCGAGGAACCGCTTGCGCGAGGCGCCGACGAGCACCGGGAAGCCGAGGTCGGTCAACGCCCGCAGGGTGCGCAGCAGCGCCCAGTTGTGCCCCGCGTTCTTCGCGAACCCCAGCCCGGGGTCGATGACCAGGGCCGCGGGGTCCACCCCGGACATCACCGCCGCGTCAACCCTTCGGATCAGCTCCTCCCGCACCTCGGCGACCACGTCCTCGTAACCGGCGCCGACACCGGGGACGCCCGTGTGGGTGAAGCCTGGCCCCGCACGCCAGTGCATCAACACCCACGGGACGCCGGCCTCGGCGACCACCCGGGCCATCAGTGGGTCGGCAAGCCCGCCGGACACGTCGTTGACCACGCGTGCGCCGACCTCCAGCGCTGCCCGCGCGACCGTGGAGTGCATGGTGTCGACGCTGACCGCCACCCCCTGCGCCACCAGCTCGGCCACGACGGGGACGACACGCCGCGCCTCTTCGACCTCGTCGACCGGCCCCGCCCCTGGTCTGGTGGACTCGCCCCCGACGTCGACGAGGTCGGCACCGTCTCGGTGCAGGGCCAAGCCGTGGGCGACGGCAGCGCCCTGAGCGAGGTAGCGCCCCCCGTCGGAGAACGAGTCGGGGGTGACGTTCAGCACCCCCATCACGACGCAGCGGCCCGGATCGGGCAGGCCCGCATGCTGGCGGGGGCTGCTCACCGGCCCCGGATGAGCTGCAGGGCCTCGGCCCGCGAGACTGCGCTGGACTTGAGCACCCCCCGGACCGCCGAGGTCGTGGTGGTCGCACCGGGCTTGCGGATCCCGCGCATGGCCATGCACAGGTGAACGGCCTCGATGACCACGATCACCCCGCGCGGATCGAGGCGTCGGACCATGGCGTCGGCGACCTGGCCGGTGAGCCGTTCCTGCACCTGGGGGCGCTTGGCGTACAGGTCGACGACCCGGGCGAGCTTGGAAAGACCGGTGACCCGGCCGTGCTCACCGGGGATGTAGCCGACGTGCGCCACGCCGTGGAAGGACACGAGGTGGTGCTCGCACGTGGAGTACATGGGGATGTCCTTGACGAGCACGAGCTCGTCGTGGGACTCGTCGAAGTTCGCCGACAGCACGTCGTCGGGATTGGTGTACAGGCCGTCGAACATCTCGCGGTAGGCCCGCGCCACCCGGGCGGGGGTCTCCCGGAGCCCGGCTCGTTCCGGGTCCTCGCCGCAGGCGAGCAGGAGCTCCCGCACCGCAGCCTCCGCCCGGGGGGCGTCGAAGACGTCATGGCCCGGCACCCGGGGCCCGCGAAGCTCGGTAGCGGCATGCTGCTCGAGGGTCGACACCACGACATCTCCTGCTCTCTCGTCTGCTCGTGGACGCACCGT
>JALYVC010000041.1 GCA_030853445.1 Actinomycetota bacterium
CTCGCCGACGGACTCGACGCCCTGCGCGAGAACGGCGTCCCGGTCGGCCGCGTGCTGCTCATCGGTGGCGCCGCCCGCTCGGCCACCGTGCAGGAGGTGGCGGCCGGCATCTTCGGTGCGCCGGTCGAGGTGCCGTCGGCCGGGGAGTACGTCGCCGTGGGGGCGGCCCGGCAGGCCGCTTGGGCCCTCCTGGCCACCGGGGGTGCCGGGGCGCCGGCCGAACCGCCGACGTGGTCGCACCCCTCTCGGGTGCTCACCGCCGGGGGGGACTGGGCGCCCGAGGTGCGAGGCCGCTACCAACGGCTGCGTCGCCAGGTGCACCGGCTCTGAGCATCGGGTGGAGGGCCCTGACGCGGGTGGGCGAGTCACGAGGGAGTCAGTCCGGACCCGGCGCTACCGGTGAGTGACATCATGATGTCGTCATCGTCACTCGGTCGCGGCACCGCCTCACCAGCGTGCGGCTGAGAGGATAGTCAGATACTCCATTGGACCGGGCCCCCTGGGCTCGGCCCTTACGACGAGGTGCGCCGACCCGGGCGCCTCGGACCGCAACGGAAGAGGACGTTCCATCCATGAACATCGTCGTCTGCGTCAAGTACGTGCCGGACGCCCAGGCGGACCGCACCTTCAGCGACTCCGACAACACGACCGACCGCACCAACGTGGCCGGTCTGCTCTCCGAGCTCGACGAGTACGCCGTCGAGGAGGCGCTCAAGATCAAGGAGGCCCACGACGGTGAGGTGACTGTCCTGACCATCGGCCCCGCCGAAGCCGCGGACGCGACGAAGAAGGCGCTGCAGATGGGCGCCGACAAGGCCGTCCACGTCAAGGACGACGCGATCCACGGCTCTGACGCCGGTGCGACGTCGCTGCTGCTGGCCAAGGCCATCGAGAAGCTCGAGACCAGGCCCGACCTCGTCCTGACCGGCATGGCGTCGACCGACGGCACGATGGGTGTCGTCCCCACCATGCTCGCGGAGCGCCTCGGCCTCCCGGCGGTCACCTATGCCTCGGAGCTGACGGTCACCGAGAGCACTGTGTCCGTGCGCCGCGACGGTGACCTCGCGTCCCAGACCATCGAGGCCTCCCTGCCGGCCCTCGTCTCGGTGACCGACCAGATCAACGAGCCGCGATACCCCTCCTTCAAGGGGATCATGGCCGCCAAGAAGAAGCCGGTGGACACCTGGTCGCTCGAGGACCTCGGGGTCGATGCCGGGGAGGTGGGCCTGGGCAGCTCGTGGACGACCGTCGAGTCGTTCGATGCCCGACCCCCGCGTCAGCAGGGCACCATCGTCGCCGACGAGGGCGACGGCGGGAAGAAGCTCGCCGCCTTCCTGTCCGAGCACAAGTTCGTCTGACCGAGCGCTAGCTCGTCCGACCAGACCCAAGATTCTTTCCTAGGAGACATCCATGGCCGTAGTCCTCGTCCTGGTCGACCACCTCGACGGCAAGGTCCGCAAGACGACCGCCGAGCTGTTGACCATCGCCCGCCGCCTCGGCGAGCCTTCCTCCGTCTTCGTGGGCGCCAACGTCGAGGCCGCTGCCGACATCCTCGGCAAGTACGGCTCGCAGAAGATCTACCACTCCGACTCCGCCGAGCTCACCGACTACCTCGTGGTCCCGCAGGCCGAGCTGCTGGCGCAGCTCGTCGCCGAGACCTCGGCGGTCGCCGTGCTCATCTCCTCCACGCCGGAGGGCAAGGAGATCGCCGCGCGGCTCGCGGTCAAGACTGGCTTCGGTCTGGTCACCGACGCCGTCGACGTGCAGTCGGTCGACGGCAGGATCGTCACGACCCAGTCGGTCTTCGCCGGCTCCTACACCGTGAAGTCGACTCCCACCAAGGGCAACGCGGTCATCACGGTCAAGCCCAACTCAGCGCCTCCGCAGCAGCAGCCCGCCCAGCCGGAGCGGATCCCTGTTGACTTCACTGCGTCCGACCTCGCACGCACGGCGAAGATCACGGCGAGCAGCCCGAAGGAGAAGTCGGGGCGCCCCGAGCTCACCGAGGCCGCCATCGTCGTCTCCGGCGGACGCGGCACCGGTGGCGACTTCTCCAAGGTGGAGGACTTCGCCGACAGCCTCAAGGCGGCGGTCGGTGCCAGCCGGGCCGCTGTCGACGCAGGGTGGTATCCCCACACCTCGCAGGTCGGTCAGACCGGCAAGCAGGTCTCTCCGCAGCTGTACGTCGCCTGCGGGATCTCGGGTGCCATCCAGCACCGGGCCGGCATGCAGACGAGCAAGACCATCATCGCGGTCAACAAGGACGAGGAGGCCCCGATCTTCGAGCTCGTCGACTTCGGCGTCGTGGGCGACCTGTTCGCCGTGCTGCCGCAGGCCACCGACGTGGTGAAGTCCTCCAAGGGCTGACGGCCGCCCGTTTCTCAGGAGGGGCTCCGACCGCACCGCGCGGTCGGAGCCCCTCGTGCGCACCGGGCAGGTTTGTCGCGCAACGCTCGTCCCGGCCTGGGGCCAGCGCACGGACCGGCGAAGACCCGCACAGAACTGGCTCGACCAAGGTGTTGCGGCATCGGGTCGGATGCGGAGGCCGGGGTCGCAGTGGCTCCGGAGCAGAGCACCTCGCTGCTCGACCATCCTGTCGGGGGAGAGTCATGTCTTCACGTCGTCGTTCCCGGTTCGGCACCGCCCTGCGGGCGGCTCGTGCCGCCACCCTCGTCGCGGTGCTTCCTGCGCTTGCCCTAACGGCTCCCGCCTTGGCGGCGCCGCAGGAGTCCGCGGCACCCAACGCGGCGGCCACCCCCCTGACGGCCCGGGGCCAGGTGCGCCTCCTGCCCACCGGTGACCGGGTGGTGGTGGGGACCGCCGCCGGCCACCCGTCGTACGCGCTGCTGCGGAGCTCCGGCAGCTCTGGTCCGGTTACCCAGCTGGACGGCGGCGGGCCCACTACGTCGTGCCCGCCACGGGGGCCACGGACGGGTTGCGCGTCTCGATCCGGCACACCGGCGGCACGCCGCGGCTGCCCGGGGTGACGGTCACGGCCGACACGGCGGGTGTCGCCACCGGTGCGCTCACTCCTGCCTCGGCGGCCACTCTCGGCGCAGCACTGGTCCGTGAGGCGCGGGCCGTCGCGACGGGCCGCACCACCGGGGTCTTCACTGGCGTCACGAGCATCGGGGCCGCGAGGGCGACCACGCCCGTCACGCCCAGCTTCGTGATGCACACCCTGGTCATCAAGGGTCTCGACGACCGGGGAGCCCCCGCGGTGGGGGCCTTCGGGCTGCTGCTCGACGTCGTCGACGGCCGGCGCTACACCGGGTTCGTCTTCATCCGGCGGGGCGAGGCGCGGGTGAGCCTGCCCAGCGGGGTCTACTCCGGGGCGTTCTCCTTCGACCGGCAGCAAGGCGACGGCACGTGGAGCACGCAGCTGGTCCCCCGTCCCGTCACCGGGGGTGAGGTCGACCTCACCTACGCCCGCACTGACGACCGCGGTTTCGCCAGCATTAGTGTCGGCTCGTCGGCCCCACCGGACGGCGGGCTGCTCGTCGCGCCGGTCTCCGCGCCCACACGAGGCACCCAGTCGGTGACGACTGCCTTCCATCTCGAGGGGCCAGCTGCCGCTGCCTACGCCTACGACCTCTCCTTCACGGGCTCGTTCTTCCTCTTCGTCTCCCTGCGGCCACTCGGCGTGCCGGTGACCCGCACCTCCTACGTCTACGGCACGGACGTCGTCGGGTGAGGACCGAGCTCGGCAACGTCCGCGCCGACGACCCCGACATCATCGACGGGTTCGAGCGCTACGCACCGGGGACGAGCCGCACCGTGACGTGGCGTCACGCACCGCTCGCGCCGGCCGTCTTCGACCCCTCGGTGACGCGCACCTGTCTTGCCTGCCGCTCCAGCGACGGGCTGACGCTCGCGCTCACAGCGTTCAGCGACGGCACCAGGAGCCACACCGGAGGGCTCTTCGGGTCGCCGGACGGCACCCCCGTGACCCACTTCTCCGTCACGAGCGGGGACCACACCCTCTACGAGGGGGACGACTCCCTCGGGGTGCTGGGCCTGCCGGTGCCGTCGGCTCCGGCCACCTACACCGCCACGCTCGACGTCGACCACTACTACGCCGACCCGCTGCTCTCGACGCGGACACACACCCGGATGTCGTTCCCCTCGGCGGCCGGCACCGGGGCGACCGCCGCCTCGGGCTGGCAGTGCTTCGGCACGGGGTGCCGGGTGCTCCCGGTGCTGCAGGGCCGCGCGCTGCTGCCGACTGACGGGCGCGGTGGGATCGCCGCGGGGCGTCGTACGCTCTCGGTCGAGCTGGGACGGGTGCCCGGTTGCGTCGCCGGGTGGGGTGACCACCGCAACGATCACCCTGCGGCCGGTGGGCTACTTCGCCCAGGAGTATCTCCTCGTCGCCGCCGGGGGAGGCCGCTACAGGGCTCAGGTCTCATTGCCCTCGTTCCTCGTGGGGGCCACGGTCGACGTCTCGGTCTCCGCAGTCGACGCGGGAGGCAGCGCCTTCGACCGGACGGTCCAGCGGGCCTTCGTCATCACCTCGCCCACCACGCCGGCATCCGCACGCGCCACCGCGGCGGCCGTCCACGCGGTGGCTGACGTCGCGCCCGCCACGCAGCCGGGCGCCACAGCCGGCTGGACCGCGAC
>JALYVC010000061.1 GCA_030853445.1 Actinomycetota bacterium
GCCCGCTCCACAGGGGCTGGAGCGACGGGTCGGCGACGGGGAAGCGCTCCCCCGACCGGGCGAGCGGGTAGCAGACCACCGTCGCCGGACCTCGGGTGGCGGCGCGCATGTCGAGCACCGCGAGCTCTCGGCTGGAGACGCCGGACCGGTAGGCGGCAAAGGCTCCGCCCCCGACGTTCGAGGCCCCGCCGGGCCACCACGCGCCGTCGGGGGCTCGGTGGCTGTAGACCGTGCCGTCGGGCGAGGTGACCTCGGTGGGGGTGACCGATTTGAGGACCAGGGTGGTGCCCAGCACGCCGACGCTGTCCCGCAGGTGGACGGCTCCGGTGGCGATCTGCGCGGTGCACCCGTCGGTCATCCCGGCCACCACGACCACGTCGGCGCGCAGGCCGAGCCGACTGGCGCAGCCGAGGCTCACGACGCCGAGCACCGTGCCGGGGGGGACGAGGGGGGGCACGACGTCGTCGAGGCCCAGACTGGACATCGGTCTCGACCAGGTGAGCCCTGTGGGGTCGATGCCCGCCTTAAGGAAGTGCGAGGTGTCGCCGGCGACGGGGCGCCCGACGAGGGCGGCGTGCACGACGTCGGCGGTGGAGGCCAGCCGCGCCACCTGGTGCCCGTGCTCCTGGGCCGAGCGCAGGGAGGCGGCCATGCGCGCGAGCATCGAGCCTCCCGGAAGGCCCTGTGCCGCAGCGAGATCGGCAGCCGAGGTGTCGTCGTACAGGCGGGCTGGGGCAACGGGGTGACCCTGCGCGTCGAGGGGCACAACCGTACCTGAGGTGCCGCTCGTCGAGATGGCCCGGATGCGCTTCGCCGAGGCGCCCAGAGAGCTGACCACCCGCGCCACCAGTCCGAGGGCCGTGGCCGCGTAACCCGGCTCCTGCGTGCTCTGGCCCCCCGGTGAGCGCACCGGCTCCGCGAGCGACGTCGAGACCGAGGCGAGCATGGCACCGGTCCAGGCGTCGAGGGCCACGCACCGGGCGGTGGCGGTCGCGAGGTCGATGCCGATGACGATGGCACCGTCGGGCTGCTCAGCCACGACGGGGGCCCGTCAGGGGCAGTAGCAGGTCGGCGACGCCGGTGAGGTCGGCGACCGTCACGTCGGCCTCGGCGACCTGCTCGGGTGTCGGGTGCTCGGGGGCCTCGCCGCGGGTGACCCAGATGGTCGCCAGCCCGAGGGCCCGGGCCGGGCGCACGTCGGTGTCGAGCCGGTTGCCGATGTGCACCGCGTGCGCGGCGGTCGTGCCGGCCTGCTCGAGTGCCCAGTCGAAGAGCTCGCGGCTCGGCTTCTCGTGACCCACGAGGGCGCTCACGCCCCAGACGTCTACGACGTCTGCGAAGCCGTCGCGCCGCAGCGCGTCGGCCGTCGCGGCCTCCTGGTTGGCCAGGACACCGGTCACGACGTGCCCGTGCAGGGCCCTGAACATGGCTAGCGCGTCCCCGTATGCCGTGCCTGCCGGGTGCGTCCACCAGCGCCCGGTGCGCTCGTGCAGCTCGCCGCGCAGGCTCTCGTCCCCGAGCAGCTCACGGGCCAGCGTGCGGCGGAACCCGCCTGACTGGGCGGCGCGCATGTCGTCGTGCATCCGACGGAACTCATCGCGGTCGACGGGCTCGCGTCCCTGGCCGGCCCGCATCTCGTCGAGCGCGGTCAGCACGGCCGTAGTGAAGCTGTCGTCGGGGTAGATCGGGCCCCCGACGTCGCAGAAGACCGCCTCGACACGGGTGGGCAGCGGCACGGCTCAGACCCCGCGGCGCAGGTTGGCCCGACGCTCGACGACGTCGTCACGGGCGAAGAACTTGGCCACATCGGCCTGGTCGAGCGGCGCGAGGCCGCCGGCGGCATACGCGATGGAACGCACGCGGGCACCCTTGACCGCCATCGTCGACACGGCCTCGACCCCGTCGACCGTCGGGGCGATGGCCACGATGCCGTGGTTGCCGAGCAGCACGAGCTGCGGCAGGGCGCCGTGGCTCTCGACGTGCTCACGCAGCCGTGCGGCGTAGAGGCGGCCGAGGTCGATGCCGGGGGTGGCGTAGGGGACGAAGAGCGGCAGGCCGATGACGACGGCCTCGTCGGAGTAGACGAGCTGTGACCACGCCTGTGCCGCAACGACGCTCGCGAGGAGACCGACCACGGCGGTGGGATGGGTGTGCCCGATGAAGCGGGCCGATGCCGGGTCGACGACGCCGCGCCCGGCGGCGTGCACGGCGGCGTGGACGACGGTCTCGATCGAGCCCCTGCGTGGGCCGCCCCCTCCGGGGCGCTGGGTGCCGTGCGCCACCAGCACGGCCGTCAGGTCGGCTTGCGTCGAGGCCGGGTCGTCGACCACGGCCATCACCTCGTCGACGTCGGCGAGCACGAAGTCGTCCTCGGTGGCGGCGAGGAGGTTCGCTCCCGAGGCCTTCACGACGAGACGGCCGTCAGCGAGCAGCTGCGAGGTGTTGCCCTCGGCGAGCACCGCGAGGTCGCGGTGGGGCTCCCCCAGCAGACGGGTGAGGCCGAGCAGCTCGGTGCCGACGACAGTGGGGTCCCAGGTGGTGGGCATCAGCGGCTCCCGGTGAAGCGGCGGGTGGTGAGCCCGTTGAGCAGGGCGGCGAAGACGAGCACGAGGCCGAGCGCCAACAGCTGGTACTGCGTGCCGTCGTTGCCCGCGAACGCGAGCAGGATGCCGGCGTTGAGCCAGGTGATCAGCAAGGTGGCGAGCACCACGCCGGCGACCCGGCCGATGCCGCCGGTGATGGCCACGCCACCGAGCACGGCGACGGTGATGGCGGGCAGGGCCAGCCCGTTGCCGCTCGTGCCGGCGTCGGGGCGGGCCGAGGCGAACTGCCCGCTGATGTAGACCGCGACCAGGCCGGCGACGACACCGGCGATGACGTAGGCCACGAAGCGGGTGCGGCGCACGTCGAGCCCGGACCACTCGCTGGCCACGTCGTTGGTGCCGATGGCGAAGAGCCTGCGGCCGTAAGTGGTTCGGGCCACGAGCAGCCAGATGACCAGCACGGAGGGGATGAGGAACGTGAAGATGCCGAGCGGGACGTTGGGCAGCTGGCTGCCGACGACGGGGATCTCGACCGACCGGGTGATGGAGTAGAGCTCACCGATGCGCACGTCGGAGATGGGGGTCGCACCGGTGACGACGAGGGCCAGCGACTTGTAGGCGTAGTAGCTGGCGAGGGTGGCGATGAGGGCGGGGAAGCGAAGGTAGGCGACCATCAGCCCGTTGACCGCGCCGAGCAGCCCGCCGACGATGATCGCGAGCACCACCGACAGGGCCAGGCTCCAGCCCCACCGCCCGTAGGCGAGACCGAAGGCCATGCTGGTGAGCGAGACGATGGCCCCGATCGACAGGTCGATGCCACCGCGGCCGGAGACGATGACCACGAGCTCGCCAAGGGCGAGCATGGCCAGGGGTACGGCGTCGACGAGCGCCCCGGAGAGGTAGTCGGCGTCGTAGGCCCCCGTGAGGTAGCCCTGGGCGCCGAGCAGGCTCATCCACCCGACGACGGCCACGAGCAGGACCGCGAGCAGCACGATCCGGTCGGTCAGCAGCGAGCGGAGCGCCCGGCGGCCGATGCTCGGCCCCGCGGTCGTCGTGGTGGGGTCGGCGTGGGTCGTGGTCATCGTGCCTCCCTGGTGCGCTGGCGGACGAGGTCGGCACCGACGGCGATGGCGATGGCGACCCCGACGAAGAAGTCGCTGAGCTGGCTGGGCCAGCCGAGCTGGGTGGTGCCCGAGGCCACGGTCTGCACGAGCAGCGCGCCGAGGACGGTGCCGAGCACCGACCCGCGGCCGCCGGTGATCGAGGTGCCGCCGATGACGACCGCCGCGATGACCGCGAGCTCGCGGCCGCTGCCCACCGACTGGTCGAGCGTCGAGGTGCCCGAGGCGACCGTGAAGACGGCCGCGACGCCGACGAGCAGGCCGGTGACGGCATACGTCATGAGGGTGAGGCGCTGCACCCGGATGCCGGCCAGCCGGGCCGCCGTCGGGTCGCCCCCGATGGCGTAGAGATGACGGCCGGGACGGCTGTGCCGCAGCCAGTACCACGCCCCGGCGGCGACGAGCAGGGTGAGCAGGAAGCTGTGGGGGACGCCGAACGTGCGCCCGGCCTCGCCGCGACCGAAGAACTCCAGGGTGCCGGGGATGCCGTTGACGGTCTGGCTGGCGAAGATCTGGCGGCCGAGGAACTGGAAGAGGTTGGCCGTGCCGAAGGTGATGATGATCGCGTGCACCCGACCGTAGGCGATGAGCAGGCCGTTGACGGCGCCGAGGACGAGCCCGAGCGCTGCGGCGGCGAGCAGCGCCACGGGTAGTGACGCACCCTGGTCGACGATCAGCTTGGCCGTCGTCACCGCGGTGACCATGAGGGCGCCACCGACGGAGACGTCGATGCCGGCGGCGATGATCACCATCGTCATCCCCACGCCCATCAGGGCGATCGGTGCGACCGACGACAGCAGCGGCTGCCACGACCCCGCGGTCTTGAAGGCCGGGGTGGCGAGCGAGAGCACCACACACAGCACGACGAGGATGGCGACGAGCACGCGCTCCTGACCGGTGACGGCTGGAGGCAGGATGCGTCGAGCGGCCTTGAGCCCGGACGCGGGCGAGGGCGTGGGTGGAGTGGCCGGGGCCGTGGTGGTGCTCACGCGGGGACCTCCTCGTCGGCGCCGGCGCCGGCGGCAGCGGCCAGCACGTCGGCCTGGGAAGCGCCGGGTGGGAACTCTCTGGTCGTGCGGCCGGCACGCACGATGAGCAGGCGGTCGGCGACGCGCAGGGCCTCGCTGAGGTCGGAGGTCGCCACGAGGACGGCGGTGCCCTCGTCGGCCAGCGCCGTGATGATCTTGTGGATCTCCTCCTTGGCGCCGACGTCGACGCCCTGGGTGGGCTCGGCCAGCACGAGCACCCGTGGGCGCTCGACGAGCTGGCGTGCGAGCACGACCTTCTGCGCGTTGCCCCCCGACATCATCGAGATGGGCTGGGTCTCGCTCGGGGTCTTGATCGCCAGGCGGGTGATCATCTCCTTGGCCACCTCGGTCTCGCGCCGACGGTCGACCCAGATGCGGGCGCGCGACATCAGGGCCAGATGGCTGACGGTGATGTTGAAGGAGATGGGCTGGAAGCCGAACATGCCCTGTGCCTTGCGGTTGGCGGGCAGCAGGGCGATGCCGAGCGACTGGGCGGCACGGGGGTGCTTGGGGCTGATCTCCTTGCCTTCCAACAGGATCCGCCCTCCCGTGGCCTGGCGCATTCCGTAGACCACCTCGGCGATCTCGGCGACACCGGAGCCGACGAGGCCGTAGAGACCGACGATCTCGCCGGGGCGCACGGTGACGTTCACGTCGTCGAAGTGGCCCGCGGAGGCCAGTGAGTCGAGCACCAGGCGCGGCTCGCCATCCGGTATGGAGCGCGTCTGGCCCCCGTCGCTGCCGTCGTGCAGGGAGTCACCGACCATGAGCTCGACGACCTTGCGCACGGTGAGCTCATCGATGGGCCACGTGCCCACGGTCTCGCCGTCACGCATGACCGTGACCTCGTCGCAGATGCGGAAGAGCTCGTCGAGGCGGTGGGAGATGTAGATGACGCTGACCCCCGTGTCGCGCAGCCGCCGCACGACCGAGAAGAGGACCTCGATCTCGGCGTCGGTGAGGATGGCGGAGGGCTCGTCGAGGATGAGCACCTTGGCGTTGCCCGCGAGGGCCTTGGCGATCGAGACCTGCTGCTGCTCGGCGATGGACAGGTCACCCACGGGCCGGGTGGCGTAGCGGGCGGGCAGCCCGATCGTGTCGAGCAGCTCGATCACGCGGGCGTGCTGGGCGGCCCAGTCGACGCGCCCGCCGCGCACGATCTCGCGGCCGACGAAGATGTTCTCCGAGACGCTGAGCTCGGCGAAGAGCTGGGGCTCCTGGTAGACGGTCTGGATGCCGTGGGCCAGGGCGTCCTGCGTCGTGGTGAACGAGACAGGCGCACCCTCGAAGGCCATGGTGCCGGTGTCGGCCGACTCGGCCCCGGCGACGATCTTGATCAGCGTCGACTTGCCGGCGCCGTTCTCGCCGACGACGGCGTGGACCGTGCCGGGGGCGACGGTGAGGTCGGCGTGCCGGATGGCGCGCACGCCGCCGTACCGCTTGGAGACGTCCTTGAGCTCGAGCCGGGCTTCCACGACGGGGCCTCCTTCGGGTGGGGGGTGGACTTGACGCTGCGTCGACGGACTTGACTCCTGGTGTGCCGCGAGTCGAGTCCGTCGACGCAGCGTCAAGTGGTGGGGCGGGGCGGGTCAGTAGTTGAACTGGCTGACGTTGTCCTTGGTGATGGTCAGCGGCGGGCCGAGGAGCAGCGTCTTGGTCGCGCTGTCGTAGGTGACCGCCGGCATCTTGGCGTTGACGTTGTTGGTGGCGGCGAACTCCTTGCCCTCGGCGGCCTGCAGGCCGGCCCAGGCGGTGAGGTAGCCGAGGTTCTGCACGTCCCACAGGATCGAGGCCGACGACGAGCCGTCGGTGAGGTAGGGCGCCATCGACTTCGGGGTGCCGAGGCCGACGGTGAAGACCTTGCCGATCTTGCCGGCGTCCTTGACCGCCTGCGCCACACCGGGGGCCGACGAGGTGCACTCGCCGACGAGGCCAGTGAGGTCGGGGTGGGCGTTCATCAGGTCGGTCGCCATCTGGGTGGCCTTGTTCTGGTCCTCCCCGGCGAAGACGACGTCGACGATCGACATGTCCTTGTACTTGTCGGCAGTGACCTTCTTCTGTACCGCGATCCAGCCGTTGAGGTTCTGTGCGGTCTCTCCACAGGAGACAATGGCGTACTTGCCCTTGTTGCCCATGGCCTTGGCGAGGTCGTCGACCAGCGCGGTGCCGATGCCCTCGGTTGATGCCTGGGACACGAACGCCGACCGCACCGAGTTCGGGGCGTCGGTGTCGGAGGTGAGTACCTTGATGCCGGCGTCCTTCGCCTGCTGCAGCACCGGGGCCATCGAGTCGGGGTCGTTGGGCGCGACGATGAGGGTGTCGACCTTCTGCTGGATGTAGGAGCGCACGATCTGGGCCTGCGCGGCCGCATCGGCGGTCGTCGGGCCCTGGTAGAGCCACGTGAGCCCGAGGTCCTTGGCGGCTTCCTGTCCACCGGTGTTCATCGCCTCGAAGTAGGGGATGCCCTGCAGCTTGGGCACGAAGGCGATCTTCTTCCCCGCCCCGCCGGCCGCGCCGGAGCCCGCTGAGGGGGAAGCCCCGGCATCGCCCGTGGCGGTGTTGTCGTTCTTCTTCGTGCACCCGGTGAGGGCCAGGGCTGCGGCGAGCACGGCGACAGCCGTCGTCCGGCCGGTGGTGGTGAGCTTCATCGTCGAATCTCCTGTGGTGGG
>JALYVC010000062.1 GCA_030853445.1 Actinomycetota bacterium
GACCTCGACCTCGCGGCTCGGGCCGGTGCCCGCGTGGTCTGCCCCGGCGACGCCGACTGGCCGGCCGGGCTCGACGACCTGCTCCTGCCTCCCTACTGCCTCTGGGTGCGCGGACCGCTGGACCTGACCCGTCTGGTGCGGCGCTCGGTGTCCGTCGTCGGTGCCCGGGCGAGCACACGCTACGGCGAGACCGTGTCCACGGACCTCGGCGCCGGGCTCGCCGAGCGCGGCTTCGCCGTCGTCTCGGGGGCAGCGTTCGGCATCGACGGCGCTGCGCATCGTGGCGCCCTGGCCGTCGACGGCCCCACGTTGGCCGTGCTCGCCGGCGGGATCGACCGGCCCTACCCCGTCGCCCACTCGCGCCTGATCGGGGCCATCGCCGAGAGTGGCGCGCTCATGGCCGAGGTTCCACCGGGGGCCGCACCGACCCGTCCCCGGTTCCTCCTGCGCAACCGCATCATCGCGGCGATCAGCACCGGCACCGTCGTGGTCGAGGCAGGTCTGAGGTCGGGCTCCCTGCACACGGCGGGCATCGCCGAGTCGCTGGGGCGGCCGGTCGGGGTGGTGCCGGGCCCGGTGACGTCGATGGTCTCCGCGGGCTGCCACCAGGCGGCCCGTGACGGCAAGGCCGTGGTCGTGACCGACGTCGACGAGGTGGTCGACCTCGTGGGGGAGTACGGCATCGACGCGGCCCCGCGCAAGCGCGCCCCGAGCCGGGCGGACGACGACCTCGACCCCGTCGACGCCCAGGTCTACGCCATGGTTCCCGTCCGTCGCGCTTCCGCGGCCGCCGACATCGCGGTCGCCGCCGGGCTGGCCCCGGGTGCGGTCCTGGCCGCGCTGCCGCGGCTCGAGCTGCGGGGGCTGGTGAAGCGGGTCGACGGGCTGTGGAAGAAGGTGCCGGCCCCCAGCAGGCGATGAGGTGGACCCCCGACCGGCGACGAGATCGGCGCCGACCCGCGGCGGTGCTTGCCCACGGGCGCGTCGTTTGCGACGGTGACCTATGTGACCCACGGTGCGGATGTGACGAGCCCGAGCCTGGCGTCGGGTGCTGTCGGGGAGGGGCCGGCCGCTGAGTCTATCGGGAGCGAAACGGGCACGGCGGCGCAGCGGGAAGGTCGCGCCGAGCTCGTGTCCGACTTCGAGCGTCACCTGCGGGCCGAGCGTGGCCGCTCGGTGCACACCTGCCGTGCCTACGTCGCCGACGTGCGGCACCTGCTGGCGTGGGTGGGGGAGCACCGGGGGGTGCAGGAGGCCGGGGACCTCGACCTGGCCGACCTGCGGGCCTGGCTGGCCTCCCTGTCGCGCGATGGCGCTGCGCGCTCGAGCGTGGCACGTCGGGCCGCGTCGGTCCGCACCTTCCTGCGGTGGGCCACCCGCACCTCGAGGATCCCCAGCGACCCCTCGCTGCGCCTGCTCGCGCCGAGGCGGTCGTCGACGCTGCCGGGGGTGCTCCAGGCAGCCCAGGCCCGAGACCTGCTCGAGGTCGCCGCCCTCGCGAGCGACGATGACGACCCGCTGCACGTGCGCAACCGGGCTGTGCTCGAGCTGCTCTATGCCAGCGGCATCCGGGTGGGTGAGCTCGTGGCTCTCGATGTCGACGACATCGACCTGCGCTCTGACCTCGTGCGGGTCATGGGCAAGGGGAGCAAGGAGCGCACAGTCCCCTTCGGGCGGCCCGCGCGTGCCGCGCTGGAGCAGTGGCTCGCGCGTCGGGGGGCGCTGGCGACACCGACCAGCGGCCCGGCACTCTTCCTGGGGCGACGCGGGCGTCGGGTCGACCCGCGTCAGGTGCGCGAGGTCGTGCACCTCATGCTCGCCCACGTGCCCTCGGCCCCAGACCTCGGCCCGCACGGGTTGCGTCACAGCGCCGCCACCCACCTGCTCGAGGGCGGCGCCGACCTGCGGGTGGTGCAGGAGCTGCTGGGGCACGCCAGTCTCGCGACCACCCAGATCTACACCCACGTCTCCGTCGACCGGCTCCGCCGGTCGTACGAGCAGGCGCATCCCCGTGCGTGAGGGTGCACAGCCGGGCGAGCCGGGAGGGGGCGGGCGCCGCACGCCATCTCGGCCTTTGCGGCACGGCGACCTCCGGCGCCCACCACATTCGGGCCCGACCATCCCGGCGGGGGACGACCTGCCGGAGACCAGCACCCGATGACTGGCACCGACCCCGAGGCCCCGAGGCCCCGAGGCGACCCGCGCGGGGCAGGTCCCTGATCGGTCGGAGGGCGGGGAGCGTGCATCGGCAGCAGGTGTGTCGTCGGCGGACGGGGCCACCGCGGACGCAACCGGCAGTCAGGCGACCGCCGAGATGACCGCGACGGCGACGCGGCTGGCAGACCGAGGACGGTCTGCTGCTTCGTCCCGGTGCGCCCGAAGCAGCTAGCCGCCGGGGCCGGGGTCGACGTGCGGGTCACCCTGGCCAGCCCCAGCCTGACCGCCAGGCTGTGTGCCCCCCTCAGCTCCTGCCCGGGCACGGGAAGCCGGCCCCCGTCATGGTCCAGCAGACCAGGTCGCTCGAGGGCTGCCCGGCCTCGCTGTGGCCGACCGGGCGCTGACCGCGTCCGTGGGCTGCCCCGTCGGGTCGTCGCCGGCACAGTCAGGGCTCGAGAGGGAGCAGCACCACCCGAGGGGTGCTGACGAACCGGAGGGGATCGAGGTACGTCCCGCCGCGAAGCACCCCCCAGTGCACGCAGGTGGCCGGGGCACAGTGACCGGGGGTGGCGTTCACCGTGCCCACGCTTGCTCCCGCCCCCGCGGCGGTGCCGACGGGCACGGACGCGGTCGCCGGTTCCAGGGTGCTGCGTAGGCCTCCCGGGTGGGTGACGACCAGCACCGGGCGCCCGGCCACATCACCCGCGAAGGTGACCGTGCCGGCGGTCGGGGAC
>JALYVC010000126.1 GCA_030853445.1 Actinomycetota bacterium
ATCTCGGCCTCGGTCAGTGGTGCGAGGGGCTGCGGCTGCAGGGCGACAACGCCGGCACCCCCCCGCTGATCGGTCTCGCGGCGCGCACCGAGGCCCTCGCGCACCTCGTCGTGCCCGCGACCCTGTATGCCGTCACCGCGCTCATCGTCGACGGCGCCGCCCTGCTGCAGGGCGGGGTGAGCACACTCGGGGTCGCCTGGGCCGTGGTCATGGTGGCGCCGCTGGTCGGCGGGCAGCTGATGGCCGCCTTCCGCGGCCTGCCGCCGGCGGCCGTCTTCGCACCCGGGCGAGGCATCGGCACGACCGCCCTCTGGTACGCCGTCCCCCTGCTCACCCCTGCGGTCGTCGGCACGGCGGTGACGGCGATGCTCACCTCGACCGGGCTCAGGACCCAGGCCCCGCTCGCCCTCGTCATCGGTGGCTACCTGCTCGTGACCTGGGGCCTGCGTCGGGTGCGGACGCTCACCGACGCGCACCGCGGCTGACGACCCGGCGGGTCGGCCGAGCTAGAAGGCTTTCGCCGCGCGGGCCTGCTCACGCACCTTTCGTCAGCGCAGAGCTGGCTGGGTGCATGGCGTCCTCGTCGAGCGCCCACGGGGAGGCCGGTTCGTGCAGCGCGGCCCGGTTCCCCCGCGTCGGAGCCGGGGCGCCTCCCCCGCCCGTGGGGCGCTGGGCCGGGACGCGCATCGTGAAGCAGCTGCCTCGGCCCACCTCGCTGGTGACCTCGAGGGTGCCGCCGCGAGCCTGGACCAGGGCGCTGACCAGGGCCAGGCCCAGGCCGGTGCCGCCGAGCTCGCCGGCGGTGCTGCCGGTCTCGAAGACACCGAAGACCCGTTCGCGGTCGGCCTCCGGGATACCCGCACCGGTGTCGGCCACCGAGATCACGAGATCGGCCCCCTCGACCCGCGCCTCGACCCCGATGGTGTCGGTGCGTCCGGTGAACCGGACGGCGTTCTCGATCAGGCAGTCCAGGCCCGACTCCAGCCGTTCGGCGTCACCCAGCACCGCGCCGACCGAGCTCGACCCGGCCCAGTCGCGTTCGACGACGGCCGACCAGCGCGCCACCACCCTGCGCACGACGTCGTCCATCTCGACCACCTCGGGCTCGCTGGGAGCGTCGGCGCGCACGAGGTGCAGCAGCGTGGTCACCGTGGCCGTCGCCTTGTCGATCTCGCCCAGCACCAGCGCGGCATCAGCGTGCAGGGCGGGATCGGTGCTGTCCTGCCGCATCAGCTGCACCAGCCCGCGGGCCACCGTCAGCCGGGTGCGGACCTCGTGCGAGCCGAACCGGGCGGTCAGCTCGCGCTGCGCCGCCTGGACGCGCTCGTCCTCGAGCAGGTCAGCGATCCGGCTCTGGGCCGCCCGGTGCCGGTTCACGTGCCAGATCAGCAGGCCCACGATCACCGCCATCAGCGGGGTCTCGGAGCACTCTGCCCACCCGATGGCGTCTCGCTGGGCGTGGTCGATGAGCGGCAGCGCGGTCGTGACGGTCACCGCCACGAAGGTGACCACGGTGGCCCGCCGCGACCAGGGAACCAAGCCGTAGAGCAGCGCATAGCTGCCCCAGATGAGGTGGTAGGGAATGGTCTCCCCGCCGACGAGGAACACCATGAGCCCCAGGTTCACCACTGCGAAGATGAGCCAGCCCCCGGCCATTACCCGTCGCACCCTGCGGCTCGGCCCGGCCGTCGTCCCCGGTGCCCACCGGTCGCGGGTCCAGCGGTCGAACGACTTCTGGTCGTGCGTCCCGATGGCCTTGTGCACCGATTCCTGAGCCGGCATGACAGCCCCCTCGTGGCCATGGGTGAGAAACCCCACCGTCGAGCCACCTTAGCGGCGGTGTCGACGTCTCACCGGGGTTTTCGGCGAGGCCGAAGTCCAGGCAGACATCGGCCGAAGCGGGTGCCGAGCCCCGGCCGTGCGTCTAGCCTCTGACTACGCGCGCGAGGCGTCGTCGGGGGGACGAGGAGCGGTCATGGAGCTGGACGAGGAAGGGGCAGGTGCCGGCTGGGTCCTGCTCGTCGAGGACGACCGGCCGCTGTCGGCCCTGCTGGTGCGCTTACTCAAGGGAGCAGGCTACGCGGTGGACGCCGCCTTCGACGGACACAGCGGTCTCCACCTCGCCCTCACCCGGCGCTACACGCTGATGGTGCTGGACCGGACCCTGCCCGCCATCGAGGGCCTCGACCTGCTGGGCCGGCTCCGCAGGCGGGGCGTCACCGTGCCGGTCCTGATCCTCTCCGCCCTGTCCTCCCCGGTCGAGCGGGTGCAGGGCCTCGACGCCGGGGCCGAGGACTACCTGACCAAGCCCTTCGACAACGACGAGCTGCTGGCCCGGCTCCGGGCCCTGCGACGACGACACACCGCGACCTCCGGAGACCTCGTGCTGCCGGGCGGACGGCTCGTGGTCGCCGCCCGTCAGGTCGTGCGTGACGACGGCAGCACCGTCTCGCTGACCACCCGGGAGTGCGACCTGCTGGAGGTGCTGGCCCGGCGGCCGCACCGGGTCTTCGGGCTCGCCGAGCTGATGACCCAGGTCTTTCCCCAGGGGGAGGACCAGGGCCTGGTGGGCATCTACGTGCACCACCTTCGCCGCAAGCTGGGACGGGAAACCGTGGC
>JALYVC010000132.1 GCA_030853445.1 Actinomycetota bacterium
CACCGCTCACCGGCGCTCGGTCCAGGCCGCGCGCGGCGACGGTGAGCCGGGCGCCCGACGAGGCCCGGAACGTCGTAGGGGGCCCGGTGCTCCCTACGGCCCGACCCAGCACCCAGCACCCAGCACGAACGACAGCAGGTAGGAGCACGCCATGGCCGACCCGGCCCGCGCCCGCAAGGTCGCCGACCGCATCAAGGTCGTCGTCGCCGAGTACCTCGAGTACCGCATCAAGGACGAGCGGCTCGGTTTCATCACCATCACCGACGTGCGGGTCACCGGTGACCTGCAGAACGCCACCGTCTTCTACACCGCCTACGGCACCGCCGCCGAGCAGGAGGACACCGCCCGGGCCCTCGAGACCGCCCGAGGGCGGATCCGTTCGGCCGTGGGGCAGCAGCTCGGTATCCGGCTCACGCCGACCTTGGCCTTCATGCAGGACGCACTGCCCGAGGGCGCCGCGCACCTCGAGGACGTGCTCGCTGCCACCATCGCTGCCGATCTCGAGCTGGCCCGGGCCCGGGAGGGCAAGGCGCACGCCGGCGAGGCCGATCCATACCGCAAGCCCGTGGTGGAGGACAACGAGGCCGAGGGTGGGGAAGCGCTGCCCGAGCCCGCCGAGCCTGCCGAGGGTGCCGAGCCTGCCGAGGGTGATGACCGCTGACGGTCTGCTCGTCGTCGACAAGCCGGCGGGCTGGACCAGCCACGACGTCGTGGCCAAGGCGCGCTGGCTCTGCGGCACCCGCAAGGTGGGGCACGCGGGCACCCTCGACCCCATGGCCACCGGGGTGCTCGTGCTCGGCATCGGGCGAGCGACCAAGCTGCTGACCTACCTCGTCGGGTGCGACAAGGCCTACACCGCGACCGTGCGGCTGGGGCAGGCGACGTTGACCGACGACGCCGAGGGCGAGGTGACGGCGACGCAGTCGACCGCAGGCGTCACCGAGGCCGCGGTGCACGAGCAGGTCCAGGCCCTGACCGGAGCGATCGCGCAGGTTCCGTCGTCGGTGAGCGCGATCAAGGTCGACGGCAAGCGCTCCTACGCACGGGTGCGGGGCGGCGAGGAGGTCTCGCTGCCGTCGCGACCCGTGACCGTGTCGCGCTTCGAGGTGCTGTCGATACGGCGAGTCAGCGACGTGCTCGACGTCGACGTCGAGGTCGAGGTGTCGTCGGGGACCTACGTGCGTGCCCTCGCCCGCGACCTCGGTGCGTCGCTCGGCGTCGGCGGGCACCTGACCGCGCTGCGGCGCACCCGCGTGGGTCGCTTCGGGCTCGACGTCGCGCACCCGCTCGACCAGCTCGTGGGTCTCGCCGAACAGGCGCAGACGGTCGGCGAGCCGCGGGGGAGCGGCATACCGGTCGTGCCGATGGGTGAGGCGGCGCGAGCGCAGTTCGCCGTGCACGAGGTGAGCACCGACGAGGTGCGCACCATCGGCTTCGGGCAGCGGGTCGCGTCGGTGCTGGTGGGTGAGCCGGTTGTCGCGGCGATCGGGCCCGACGGTGAGCTGGTGGCGATGCTCGACGAGACGCGCGAGCAGGCCAGGTCGCTGGTGGTCTTTCCGACGGCTACCAGCTGAGTCGTGACGGGCATACCCTGCGGGTATGACGGGCTCGTCAGCAACGGGTTTCGTGTGCCCGCAGGCTCGGAGCCCTGTCGGTGCTCGGTGCCTGGTGCTCGGTGTTCGGCGCTGCTGTGCCAGCGGCACCATACGGTCGTCCACGAGCGAGACCTCGAGGCCACGGTGACGCCCAGTGGCGTCTCGTGGCCCGCCCCACCGGGGTGAGCGCCCTGCGGGCCCATCCCGGCTCAGCCCTTGTGGGCCACGACGACGTCGCGGTGGATGCCGGCGTCCACCCGGTGAGCCAGGCCGAGGTAGGGGGCCTCGTCACGCACCTCGAGCCCTGCCCCCACGCAGATCCGGGCGAGGTCGGCCCGGCTGAGCCCGTGGGTGTTCCACGCGATGCCCATCGCACCGCCGGTCCGCAGGACCGACGCCCACACCGGGACGGCCTGCGCGAGCAGGTCGCCGGGGGAGCGGTCGCGCCCGCCCCCCGAGGTGGATCCGTGGGCGACACCGTAGGGCGCGTCGGTGACGATCGCGTCGACCTTGCGCCGGCCGAGCAGAGCGCCCGTCTCGAGCGTGTCCGCCGCCCACAGCGACAGGTGCTGGCGCTCACCCGCCTTCCACCGCTCGACGTCGGGGCTCAGTGCGGCGGCTAGGTGGTCGGCGACGTGACGGCCGCTGCGGCGCAACGGGTCCAGCGAGATGGTGTGCTTGAGCCGCTTGCGTCGCAGCCAGGTCGTGAGGAAGGCGGTGTAGGCCTCGACCTCTCGCCGCTCGAGCTCCACACCGTAGGCGTCGTGCCCGAGCGCGAGCGCCCAGCTGAGGGTCGTGCCCCGCCCGGCCAGCGGGTCGAGCACGGTGAACCGGTGCCTTCCCATCCGGTCGCCCCAGGAGGTCGAGGCCAGGGTCACGTTCAGCAGCGCCCGGGTGAACTGCTCGTTCGTGCGACCGGGGTACTTCGGGATGGTCAGCAGGTCGTCGTCGAGGAGCTCGGCACGTGCGAGCTCCACCGGTCGTAGCAGCTCACCCTCGCGGGCGAAGAGCGCGTGCGACGCCGAGAGCTGCCCGAGGGCGGTGAGCGTCCGGTCGCCCCGGTCGTCGTCGAGGTCGACCGCGAGGTAGTCCACGCCGGCCACCCGCACCGGCTCGACCGCCCGCACGGGCGCGCCCACCCCGGCGGCGGCCAGTACCGCCAGCTCGGCGGCGACGACGCCCGGGGCGTTCCCGGCATACACGCGGTTGCTGGATGGGGTGAGGAGCAGCAGGAGGCGGGTCACGCCGGGTGAGCCTAGAGGGCCGTGCCCCACCGTGCCCCCACCGTGCCCCCACCGTGCGCCGACTCACGCACCTCCGGCGTCTCACGGGACCACCCGGCTTCGTAGAGTGTCCCCGTGCACGTGTGGAGCAGCCTCGACGACATCCCGACCGACCTCGGTCGCACCGTCGTGACCCTTGGCAACTTCGACGGGGTGCACAAGGGCCACCGAGCGGTGCTCTCCCGGGTCGTCGAGCGGGCGACCACCCTGGGCCTGACGTCGGTCGCCGTGACGTTCGAGCCGCACCCGGTGGCCGTGCTCTACCCCGAGCGCGCCCCGGAGATGCTGCTGTCGCTGACCCAGCGCACCGACCTGCTCGCCCAGACCGGTCTCGACGCCACGCTGGTGCTGACCTTCACGCGGGAGTTCGCCCAGCTGACGCCCGAGGACTTCGTGCAGCAGGTGTTCGTCGACGCCCTCCGCGCGGCGGTCGTCGTCGTGGGCAAGGACACTCGTTTCGGAGTGCGCAACACCGGCAACGTCGACACGCTGAGCGAGCTGGGTGACCGGCTGGGCTTCGAGGTCGTGGCCCTCGACGACATCGGCCACGGTGCACGCTGGTCATCGTCGATGGTGCGCGGTCAGCTCGCCGCCGGCGACGTCGAGGGTGCCGCCGACGTCCTCGGTCGGCCGCCCCTGCTGGCGGGCACGGTCGTGCACGGCGACCACCGCGGTCGCGAGCTCGGTTACCCGACGGCCAACCTCAGCGCCGACGTCGAGGGCCTCGTTCCCGCCGACGGGGTGTATGCCGGGTGGCTGACCCGGGTCGGCGAGCCCGTCGGCTCCCTGGACCGGACCCTCCCGGCCGCGGTGTCGATCGGCACCAACCCGACCTTCCAGGGCACCGAGCGGCGGGTCGAGGCGTATGTGCTCGACCGCACCGACCTCGACCTCTACGGCGAGCGGGTCACCTACGAGCTGGTGCGCCGGCTGCGCCCCACCCTGCGCTTCGAGGGCATCGAGCCGCTCGTCGCCCAGATGGAGACCGACGTGGCGCAGTGCCGCGAGATCCTCAGCTCGATCGTCCCCACCTGAGCGGTGTCCCGTGTGGCGCCGACGCGCTTCGTCCCGGCTCCGCAGCGCCATGACGGCGGCGCTCGAGCGTGCGGGGCCCACCGACGCCACGCCGAGGAGTGAGACGAGAGTGGGCTGGAAGCGCCCTGGAATGGCACGATCACGCTGATGCGGCGGGCCTCCCGTCGCCGGCGACAGGGGGCAGGTCTGGTGGCGGCGCGCATCCGGCCCATCGACCGTGACGTCGGGTGGCTCCTGGCCAACGCACGCGCGCATGCCGCCGAACCGCAGGTACGCGTCGCGTCGACCTTCGCCGCGCACCTCGTGCCACCGCGCAACCGCTCGCAGGTGAGTCGGTGGGAGTCGGGCCAGACCCCGGTGAGCCTGCCCCACCTCGAGCAGTACGAACGAGCACTGGGTATGGAGCCCTACCGCCTCCTGTGCGCGGTGCGGCTCCTCTCCGAGCTGAGGGATGAGCCGCTGCCCGAGATCGCCCCACCCCGCAATGACGACTGGTGGGACGAGACGGTAGACCTGCTGGAACGCTGCACCGGGCGGAAACGCCTGAGTGCCGCGCAGTGGACCAGGCTCAGTCTCAACCTCGCAGCGGAGCCCGACGCCCTCGTCACCCCCTCGGACTGGGAGCGGCTGCTGCACCGGCTCATCACGGAGAGCTCCATGCAGACCGGTGCCGACTACCTGCTGCGCGAGCAGGCGGCCCAGATCCTGGCGAGGCACCCCCGTGCCGCACGGGGGGTGCTCGCCACGATCGACCGCGTGCTGGGCGAGCCCGGCAGCCCGGACTACATGCAGGCCACCGTCATGTCGGCCTTCCTGCCGGCCCTACACCGTCCGGCCGCCGTCGACCTGCTCCTTCGTCACGCCGAGCAGCCCGTCGACGAGCAGGTCCGCAGGGCGGTGATCGAGGGCCTTCACGTGTGGGAGTCGCGTGGGTTCCTGCCCGACGGAGCGGTCGAGCGGGTCCACCGCCTGCTGAGGGAGACGCTGGACGACGCGGCGAGCGCGTCGGCACACCGCCCGGCGGCGATCCTGCTGCACGCCCTCACGCGGCGCGGTGGACTGCTCGAGGGCCTGGCGCTCCCACCTTCGCACCGCCGGATGGTGCGGCGCATCCTCGACGACGGTAGGTCGCTCAGCGACACCGAGCAGGCCCAGCTGCGGACCGAGATCGGCGAGCGACTGCTGGCCCGGTTCGGCCCGAAGACGCTGCGTGACCCCCTGGTGGGCAGGATCCTCGACGGGGCTACGAGCCTCGTGCGGTCGGACCAACGAGGCCCGAGCATGTCGATGTTCATGCTCATCCCCCAGGGCGTGGTGCTGGGCGAGGTCTACCTCAGTGTGCTGAGGCACGCCCGCCAGCAGGAGCCCCAACGACCGGGGCACGCAGACATCATCGACGAGGCGATGACCATCCTGTCGTGGGTGCTCCCGGCGAGCGGCCTGTCCGACCTGCTCGACATCGCCCGCGACCCCGCGAGCTCGCCGCACCACGCGCGCTCCGCATGGCACTGCCTGGGCAACGGCCTGGCCGAGGGCATGGCCCCTCTGGTGGGGCCGGTGGATCCGGCCCTCGCGCACGAGGTCCTGACCGGGGTGGTGGGCTCCGCCCGTCGCCACCTCGGGCAGGCCCCCCCGTCCGAGGCCGACGACGGCACCCTCGCCCGGGGCCACAGCTACGTTTTGGGCATGGTGGGGCGTGTCGACCTGCTTCGCGAGCTGCGCGCCGAGGCGCTCGCGGTGCAGCGCCCGGCCTGGGTCGCGAAGGTCGACGGGTGGCTCGACCTGCCCCGCGAGTTCCTGCCCGTGCCGCGCTACACCGACACCCTGCCGCTGGTCAGCCGGGGGAGCGACCGGGGGGCGGCAGCAGCCCCCACGCCGGGGCCGAGTCGACCAGCAGTCGACGCAGGTGGGTGACCGTGGGACTGGCGTCCATGCTGCGGCGCCACGTGACGCTGACCGTGCGCGTCACCGGCGGTTCGACGGGCAGCACGACCACCCCGACGGGGATCGCCTCGCGCCCGAGGCGGGGGATGAGCGAGACGGCGGCCCCATGCTCGACCAGGGCGATGTGTGAGCTGAACTCCCCGACCCAGTAGGCGATTCGCGGCGGCCCGCCGGTCTCCTGGAAGAGCCGGGTGAGCCACTGGTGGCAGACGCTGCCGACCGGGGCACAGGCGAAGACGTCGTCGCGGAGGGCCTGCGGCGAGACGCGGGCGCGCTGGGCCAGCGGGTGACCCACCGGCACGAGCACGTCGGCGACGTCGAGCCCGATGACCTCGCGCTCCAGATGGGCCGGCGACGCGGGTCGCATCTCTCCCCAGTGGTGGATGAGGGCGAGGTCGACGCGGCCGGAGGCGACGAGGTCGACCGCCCCGGGTGGGTCCTCCTCGACGACCTCGAGCGCGATGCCGGCGTCGTCGTCGGCGAGCCGACGCAGCAGCGGTGCGACGACTCCCCGGACGGCGGTCGAGAAGGCGGCCATTCTCACCCGCCCGCCCACGGTGCCCCGACCCGCGGCGACGTCGGCCTCGAGCGCCTCCATCGAGGCGAGCAGGTCGGCACCGCGCGCGGCCAGGCGGTGGCCGGCCTCGGTGAGCAGGACGCCGCGGCCGTAGCGTTCGACGACGACGGCCCCGGACTGTCGCTCGAGCCTCTTCAGCTGCTGGGACACCGCCGAGGGAGTGCATCCCAGCACGTCGGACGCCGCGACCACCGACCCGTGGTCGCGGACGGCGGTCAGGGCCCGCAGCAGGACGAGGTCGATCACGGACCGAGTCAACCATGCAGCACTGCTTCACGATCGACATGACAACGACTCGCTGGTGCTCACGAGTCGTTGGGACTGATGATGGGACCCATGCCCCCTCGTCATGCTGCTCTGGCCGTGCTGGTCACCCTGGTGTGGGGCGCCAACTTCGTCGTCATCGACGCCGGGCTGGGTGACCTGCCACCCCTGACCTTCGTGGTGCTGCGCTTCGTGCTCGTACTCGTGCCGGCCGTCTTCCTCGTGCCCCGGCCGGCGATCCGGTGGCGTGACCTCGCCGCCGTCGGGCTGCTCATGAGCGCCGCGCAGTTCGGCCTGCTCTACACCTCGCTGCACCTGGGTATGCCGCCCGGTCTGGCCTCGCTGGTCCTGCAGGCGCAGGTCGTCTTCACCGTCGTCATCGCCGCCGTCGCGATCCGCGAGCGTCCGACCGTGCCCCAGCAGGTCGGCGTGCTCGTCGGCCTCGTCGGGCTGGGCATCGTGGCTCTCGGTCGCAGTGCGGCGACCCCGCTGCTGGCACTGACCCTCTGCGTCGCCGCCGCGCTCGCCTGGGCGGCCGGCAACGTGGTGGCGCGTCGGGTGGGCACCGCCTCGGGGCTCGGGCTGACCGTCTGGTCGGCACTCTTCGTGCCGCTGCCCGTTCTCGCCCTCAGCCTCGTCGTCGACGGGCCCCGGGCGATCGCCACGGGCCTGAGCCACATCGGCTGGGCGACGCTGCTCTCGAGCGCCTACACGGCCTACCTCTGCTCGCTGTTCGGCTACGGCGTGTGGAACTCCCTCCTGGCTCGTCACCAGGCCTCCGCCGTGGTGCCGTTCACCCTGCTCGTGCCGGTCAGCGGCATCGCGACCGCGTGGATCGCGTACGGGGAGCGTCCGGGTGCCGCCTCCGCCGTCGGCGGGGTCGTGCTCATGGCGGGCGTGGGCGTCACCGTGCTCGCCGCGCGGAGACGGGCGAGGGTCGTGGCCGCACCCGGTGGGGTGGCTGCGCTGGCGGCACCCGGACCGGCCGGTGCGCCACGGGCCGGTACAGGGGCGTCCGCCGGTGTCGGTCTGGTGTCGAATGCCACGAAATCCGGGGGCCGCCTACCGCCCGCCCCCTCGACTTGTCAGGATGGGCACACCTGACGACGGTGTCGGACCGACTCCGCCGTCGCCCCCAGTGCGAGGAGATGTGGCGTGCCCCAGCTGTCGGCAGTGGACGAGGTCGTCGACGAGCAGGTCCTGCGTGGCCGGGCCCCCAGCCTGGCGCGGCTCTTCCGTGACCGCGTGACCAGCAGCGGCACCAAAGTCGCGTTCCAGTTCTTCCGGCCCGGAGCCGGGGGCGGGGACGAGCTCGTCGACCTGACGTGGGACGAGACCCGTGGGCGGGTCGACGCGCTCGCCGCCGGCCTCGTCGCGCTCGGGGTCGAGCCCGAGGACCGCGTCGCCATCGCTGCCACGACCCGCATCGAGTGGGTCCTGGCCGACCTCGCGATCATGACCGCGGCCGCCGCCACCACCACGATCTACCCGTCGTCCAACGAGGAGGACGTCGCCTACATCGTCGCCGACTCCGGCAGCCGGGTGGTCTTCGCCGAGGACGCCGTCCAGGTGGGCAAGCTGCGACGCTTCCGCTCCGAGCTGCCCGGGCTGATGAAGGTCGTCACCCTCGATCCCACCCGCGCTCCCGACGCCCCCGCGGGCGGGGTCGCCGACGACGACGGCTGGGTGATCGGCGTCGACGACCTCGCCGACCTCGGTCGCGACCTGCTCGCCCAGCACCCGACCGTCCTTGACGAGCGGGTCGCGGCGATCACCCCCGACAGCCTCGCGACGATCATCTACACCTCGGGCACCACCGGACGCCCCAAGGGCGTGCGGCTGCCCCACGACGCCTTCACCTACATGGCTGCGGCGAGCGCCGCGATGGGGGAGATGAACGCCGACGACCTGCAGTTCGTCTGGCTGCCGCTGTCGCACGTCTTCGGCAAGCTGATGATCGCCCTGCCGCTGCAGATCGGCTTCACCACGGCCATCGACGGTCGCATCGACAAGATCATCGACAACCTCGCCGTGATCCGGCCGACCTTCATGTCCGCAGCCCCGCGCATCTTCGAGAAGGCGCACGCGCGCATCACCTCGGTGTTCGCGGCCGAGACCGGCGTCAAGAAGCGGCTGGTCGACTGGTCGCTCGCGACAGCGCACAAGGGCCTCGCCGTCCGCGAGAGCGGTGAGGAGCCCGGCGCAGCCCTGGCTGCCCAGCTCGCGGTTGCCGACCGTCTCGTCCTGTCGAAGGTGCGTGAGCGCTTCGGCGGCCGGATGCGCTTCATGATCAGCGGGTCGGCCCCGCTCAGCCCCGAGATCGGTCGGTGGTTCGGCGCGGTCGGGCTGCAGATCAGCGAGGGCTACGGGCTCACCGAGACCGCGGCGGGCGGGTCGGTCAACCGCTCCGGTGCCGGCCGCTGGGCCTACGGGTCGGTGGGCTGGCCGCAGCCCGGCACCCAGGTCCGCTTCGCCGACGACGGCGAGATCCAGATCAAGGGCCCGGCCGTCATGAGCGGCTATCACAACCAGCCCGAGGCGACGGCCGAGGTGCTCGACGCCGAGGGCTGGTTCAGCACCGGAGACATCGGCACCGTCGACGAGCGGGGCTTCATCCGCATCACCGACCGCAAGAAGGACCTGTTCAAGACCTCGGGCGGTAAGTACATCGCGCCGTCGATGATCGAGTCGCGCTTCAAGGCCCTGTGCCCCGTGGTCGGCCAGTTCCTCGTGCACGGGGAGAGCCGCAACTTCGCCAGCGCCCTCATCACCCTCGACCCCGACGCGATCACCTCCTGGGCGGCGGGTCACGGCATGGCCGGGCGCTCGTACGCCCAGATCGTCGCCTCCCCCGAGGTGCACGCCCTGGTCCAGGGCTACGTCGACGAGCTCAACGCCGGGCTCAACCGCTGGGAGACGATCAAGAAGTTCGTCCTCCTGCCTCGCGACCTGTCCGTCGAGAGCGGCGACCTCACCCCCAGCCTGAAGCTGCGCCGCCGGGTCGTCGTCGAGAAGTACCGCGACCAGCTCGACGCCCTCTACCGCTGAGGGCCCTCCCGGCCGCTCTCACCTCGTCGTCAGCCGCACTCACCCGAAGAACTCGAGCGCGTCGGCCAGCAGCGCGTCCGGCACCTCCTCCGGCACGTAGTGCCCGCACTCGAGGGACTGCCCTGTCACCTCGGTCGCCACGGCGGACCAGAGGGCCAGCGGGTCGAAGAACCGCTCAACCACGCCCTGGGAGCCCCACAGCACCCGGAGCGGGGCGCAGACCAGGCGCCCGGCCGCGCGGTCGGCACGGTCGAGCTCGAGGTCGGGGCCGGCCGAGGCGCGGTAGTCCTCGCACATGGCGTGGACGACGTCGGGGTCGCGCAGGGCCGCACGGTAGGCCGCGAGGGCCTCGGGCGCGAAGGTCTCGAGCCCGCGCGCCCCCGTGCCCATGGTCGCATCGACGTAGGCGTCGGGGTCGGCGCCGATGAGCCGCTCGGGCAGGGGCGCCGGCTGGATGAGGAAGAACCAGTGCCAGTACGCCGTCGCGTAGCCGCGGGTGGTGCCGTCGTACATGTCGAGGGTGGGCGCGATGTCGAGGAACATCGCCCGGGTGACCCGCTGCGGCCGGTCGAGCAGCAGCCGGTGGGTGACCCGGGCGCCGCGGTCGTGCGCCAGCACGGCATACCGGTCGAAGCCGTGGAGCTCACCGAGGACCCGCATGGCGTCGTCGAGGTCGGCGGCCATGGCCCGCTTGGTCTGGGCGTCGGGACCACTGGTCGACGGGCGGGAGGCGCCGTATCCCGGCAGGTCGAGCGCGACGACCGTGTAGCGCTCGGCGAGGGGCCGCGCGAGGTGGTGCCAGATCAGGTGGGTCTGAGGGTGGCCGTGCAGCAGCAGGAGCACCGGCGCCCCCGCGGTGACGGCGAGCCGCCCGACCACCCGCCCGTCACCCACGGCGACGCTGACGTCCTCGAACCCCTCGAAGTCCTTCACCCTGAGCCTCCTGCTCATCCGTCCGGCCCGCCCCGGAGCCTTTCCCCCGGTCGCCTCGTCGGCTCCGGCGTCCGTCTCGACTCCGAGTCAACCCCATCGCGGGGGCCCGGACCGTCCTGGGGGCTCACATAGTGGGTCAGATCGCCTTCCTGAGCGCTCCTCTCTGTCAGACTGGACAGGTGCGCAGGCTGACCGGCGGGGGGACCGCGAGCACGTCCGCGACCACCGGCGCCGTTCACGACCCCCTGGCCCCACCCCCTCGCGTCGCCACCGGTCTCGACATCGCGCACCTCGTGGTGCGCTTCGGGTCGGTCCTGGCGGTCGACGACGTGTCGCTGTCCGCCGCCGCGGGTCGGGCGACGGCCCTGCTCGGTCGCAACGGTGCCGGCAAGTCCACCACCCTGCGCGTCGCCGCCGCCGTCGTGCCCGCGACCCAGGGGCGGGTCAGGGTCGCAGGGGTCGACGTCACGGACGACCCGTTGGGCGTCAAGCACCTCGTGGGCTACTGCCCCGACGTCGGCGGACTCGTGCCGCGGGCCACGCCGTGGGAGCACCTCGAGCTCAGCGCGCGCCTGCGGGGGCTGCGCGGCTGGGAGCCCCGCGCCCGCGACCTGCTCGACCGCTTCGACCTGCTGGAGGCGGCCGACCGCGTCACGGCGGGGTTCAGCCACGGGATGGGGCGCCGCACCTCGGTCGTGCTGGCCGTGCTTCACCAGCCCCAGGTCCTCCTGCTCGACGAGCCGTTCGACGGGGTCGACCCGACCGGCGCCGACGCCACCCTCGAGGTCATCGCTGAGGCCCGCGACCGTGGCGCGACCGTGGTCGTGTCGACCCACCTGCGCGACCTCGCGGTCCGGGCCTGCGACGACGCGGTCGTCATGCGGGACGGCCGGGTCGCCGCCCTCCTGCCCGCATCCCAGCTGGCGGGGGAGGAGGGGGAGCGTGCCTACCGTGAGCTCCTCACCTGACCTGGTGACGACGTCGGCCCCGTCGCGGCCCCGGGTCTCCCTCGTCCCCCTCCCCCCGCAGGCGCACCCGACCCGTCCCGGACCCCTGAGGGCGCTCGGGCTGCTGGTGCGGTTCCGCTGGCACCTGCTGGGCCGGCCGGTGCGGGTCGTCCTCGTGCTCGTCACCCTCCTGGCGCTCCTGCTCGTCGCGGTCACCCTCGTCGGCGCGCACCGCGTGCCGGGCAGGGTCCTCAGCGCCGCCGGCATCCCGCCGGACATGGTCGCGGCGAGCCTGCCCGTCACCTTCGTCGCCTTCCTCCTCACGGTCACGGCGGCTGCCCTGGGGTCAGGTGGTGGCCGGGAGACCCTTCCGGCCGAGCAGGCCGTCACGTTCCCGATCGGCACCACGACCGACCATCTCGCCGCCCTCGGCTGGGCACCCCTCACGCTCGCGTGGGTCGTTCCGGCGACGGCGCTCGCGGCGTCGGTGTCCTTCCTCGCTCGCGACGACCTCGCTGCGGCCGAGACGGTCGTGGTCCTGTGGCTCCTGACGGCCACGGCGACGGCTCAGGTGCTGGCCTGGCTGGCCGAGGCGCTCCGGGGCTCGCGTCACGGCACGCTGGCCGTCCGCGTGGTCGTCGTCCTGGGGGTTGTCGTCGTCGGGCTGACCTTCTGGTACGGCCGCGCGCGCTCGGCGGCCCACCTCCTCGGCGG